>JAAZGQ010000008.1 GCA_012511135.1 Bacteroidales bacterium
CACTTAGGGGTGTTGTTTCGCAACTTTTATCAACAGCTTAAGCTGCATTTTTCTTCCAAAGAAGTCAGACAAATATTGTCATTGGTGGCTTTTTTCCTGGGCAGGACTCCTTTTGACACCATGGCCGTCTACACATTGCTCTCGCATACCGAATTCCGACACAACGGCTACTACAACGTAGAGGGCGGCATGTACGCCATAGTCGAAGGTTTGCTCCGCGAGCTTGAAAAGGAAAACATAAAGATTAACTACAACACTGAAATTATTAGTTACAAAGAACATAACGGTAAACTGGAGCACTTCATCGACAATCAGGGGCAAAACTGGAAAGCCGATCTTTACCTGGTCAATGGTGATGCTGCGGTTTTCAGGGGCAAAGTGCTGGATCGTAAAAAATACAGTACCCGCAAGCTGGACAAAATGAGCTGGACCATGGGCTACCTGACCTTTTATCTGGGAGTCAAAACCAAGCTGCCTCAGGTAGACCACCACAATTATTACCTGGGCTCCAACTTCGAGGATTATGCCCGCAAAGTACAACAAGATCCGGGTACGCTGCAAAAACCCTATTACTACGTCAACGTGGTTTCCAAATATAATCAGGAATGTGCGCCCGAAGGTTGTGAAAGCCTGTTTTTTGTCTGCCCTGTTCCCAATCTGCTGCAAAAGCCCGACTGGAGCGACAAAGACAAGATTGTTGACAGTATCATCGAAGATTTTTCCGGCCGTATTGGCCAAGACATCAAACCTGAAATAATTTCTAAAACCATTTATACCCCTCAGGATTGGGAAAAACAATTTCATCTGCACCGGGGAACCGGACTGGGCCTTTCGCATAAAATGCTGCAAATAGGCGCATTTCGTCCGAGCAATATCGATGAGAACTTTAAGAATGTATTTTACGCCGGGGCATCTACCGTGCCCGGAGCCGGGCTGCCCATGGGCATTATCAGCTCAAAACTGGCTGTAGAAAGAATGCTGAACTACAAAGCGGAATAATTTAGCGCGGCATTATTATTTCAGACAAAATTTTTCGCGAACTAAGTTTTGTCTGAACAAACTTAGACCAAAATTATTTTTGGCCCGAATCAGGAGAATTGTTTTCTGAGTTCCAGCATCAATTCATCCCGGCATAGGTTCAGCTCCTGAACCTGGCCATCTAATTCCTGTTGCAGCGAAGTCACCCCCTTGTCCACAAATCCGCAGGGATTGATCAGCTGAAAATAGCTCAGGTCAGTGTTGATATTTAGCGCCAAACCATGCATAGTAACGTAACGGCTGCCTCTTACCCCTATAGCGCAAATTTTGCGGGTAGGGTTTTGCAGCCAGACTCCGGTTGCACCCTCTAATCGGCCGGCCTGTATGCCTCTGTTTTTCAGAAATAATATCACTGCTTCTTCCAGGCAATTAATATATGCCTTGAGACCCATACCAAAATGCTCGAGGTCCAAAATGGGGTAAACTACGATTTGTCCGGGGCCGTGATAAGTTATATCTCCTCCCCTGTCAATTTTAAAAAATTCCACTCCTTTTTGCTCCAGCTCTTTGGACCCTATCAGCAAATTGTTGCCGAAGCCGTTTTTGCCCAAAGTATAGACCGGATTGTGCTCACAGCTTATTAATAAATCGGGCAGAAGATTTTGACCCTGCTGTTTGGCCGTAATTCTCGACTGAAACAATTCCGTTTGCTTTTGCCAGGCTTCTGAGTAGGGAATTCTACCCCAATGAACAATCTCTATCATAAATTGTAATCTTCTTGATTATCGACTTCGATATCGTATTTTTGCGAACTTGTCGTATTTTTGCAGACTAAATTAAAGACAAAAATACCGGATTTTTTGCAATTAAACCAACATTAAAAAAGACAACATGGAGTTGATAAAAAAATATTTTCCGGAATTGAATAAGGTTCAGCTGACTCAATTCGAAAACCTGTACCAACTCTACGCAGACTGGAATCAGAAAATCAACCTGATTTCGCGCAAAGACCTTGATAGACTCTACGAACGACATATATTACATTCCCTGGGGATTGCCTGTTTTATACGCTTCAAATCCGGCAGCCGCATACTCGATGTGGGCTGCGGCGGAGGTTTTCCGGGCATTCCCCTGGCCATCCTGTTTCCCGAGGTAGAGTTTGTACTTCTGGACAGCATAGCCAAAAAAATAAGAGCAGCAACCGACATTGCGCAAAAGAGTGGTTTAAGCAATATACAATTCAGAACCGACCGGGCCGAAAACGAAAAGGGAGTTTACGATTTCGTAGTTAGCCGGGCCGTAATGCCTATGCCCGATTTGCACAAAATATGCCGCAAAAACCTTTCCAAAACTCAGCGTAATGCATTGCCTAACGGAATGCTGGCTTTGAAAGGCGGTGACCTGAAGGCAGAATTATCCGGTTTTGGCACTAAGACCATAGTAACAGAATTATCGCAATACTTTGAAGAAGAGTTTTTTGCTACAAAGAAAATTGTTTATCTGAGCTTTTGACCAGGCGTAATTCCAGTATTTCTCTGAGTAATTCTTTTTGTGCTTTCATTTCCAGCATTTTGTTTTTGTATTCTTCTACAGAGCTGGAATCGTTGATAAAACGAGGCACCTGAATGTTTTCATCGAAAAAATCAGGTAAATACACTTTGAACAAATGGGCAAATTGCGTTAATCTGGTAATGGAAAAATCCGTTTTTCCGTTTTCCATTTTGGAATAAGCAGTAGCCGAAATACCGACATCGTCGGCCACATTTTGTTGAGTAAGCTGAGAGCGCATGCGCACTTGCCTTAACTTTTGCCCTATGGCAATACTTAGTTCAGTGTTCGTGATTTTTCTTGACATGAGATAAATATTTAATAGATTTGATGCGCAAATTTAATATTTTATTCATTTATACAATACGTTTTATTGCTTTTATTTTCCGTTTTATTGAATCTTGTGTCTTGCCATTGAGGCTTTATTCTTAAAAATCAGGTGCTTTGTGAAATATTTGGTACTTTTGTGTCCCCGTAAAAAGTATAACTATGCATATTCATTCTTTTTGCTTCAACCCCATACAAGTTAACAGCTATTTGCTTTGGGACGATGATCTTAATGCACTCATCATTGATCCGGGCTGTTATACAGATCAGGAAAAGCACAGGCTGCAACAATTTATCCAAAGCAAGAATCTGGTTCTGAAAACGATATTAAATACTCATCTGCATTTTGACCATATCTTGGGCAATTCCTTTGTTGAAAAAACCTACGAAGTAAAAAGCCAGGCACACAAAGAGGATTTATTTTTATTGAATAATCTGCCGCTGCATGCCCGTCTCTTTGGCGTTTTGGCTCAGGAAATATGCGAAGAACCGGCCACTTTGCTCGAAGACGGAGCAACTGTAGACTGCAGTAATATCAGCCTCAAAGCCATTCACGCACCCGGCCACTCACCGGGCAGCCTGGCCTTTTACAGTGAGGCTGACAAATGTCTGTTCCCTGGCGATGTTTTGTTCAAAGCTAGTGTAGGACGCAGCGACCTGCAGGGAGGAAACGGAAGTGTACTGTCCTCCAGTCTGCTAAAATTGATGAATCTGCCGGACGACACCATTGTTTATCCGGGGCACGGGCCACAAACCAGCATAGGATACGAAAAGG
>JAAZGQ010000114.1 GCA_012511135.1 Bacteroidales bacterium
ATGAGACTATGGTCATAGGCCCCACTCCTCCGGGTACGGGAGTAATATAGGAACATTTTGGTGCCACGGTCTCAAAGTCGACATCTCCAAAGAGTTTAAATCCGCTTTTTGTTTTATCCGAAGGTAAACGGGTAGTTCCAACGTCAATCACCACCGCTCCTTCTTTGACCATATCGGCCTTGAGAAAACCGGGACGGCCCAAGGCGCAAATAATGATATCGGCTTTGATGCATTGCTCCTTAATATCAGCAGAATAGCTATGAACCACTGTCACTGTTGCATTACCCGGATAGGCTTTACGCATGAGCAATGCCGCCAGGGGCTTGCCTACGATATTGCTTCGGCCGATTACCACCACATGTTTTCCGGCAGTAGGAATCTCGTAGCGTTTGATCAGTTCCAGTATACCGGCCGGCGTTGCCGACAAAAAGGCAGGCAAACCAATAAATGCACGACCAACGTTAATGGGATGAAAACCATCCACATCCTTGCGATAATCAATCGCCTCAATAATTTTGTGTTCATCTATATGAGCCGGCAGGGGTAATTGTACGATATAACCGTCTACAGCCGGATCCTGATTGAGTTTATCGATCGCTGCCAGCAATGTCTCCTCGCTGACGGTTTCTTCGAAACGTATCAAAGAAGATTCAAAACCGCAGACCTGACAGGCCTTGATTTTGTTGGCCACATAAGTTTCGCTGCCACCATCATGGCCTACCAGTACAGCGGCCAGATGAGGTGTTTTTTGCCCGGCAGCTTTCATGATAGATACTTCCCCGGCAATTTCTTGTTTTATCTGTTCAGAAACAGCTTTTCCGTCTATAAGTTGCATATTGGTACAATTTAATTATTTACGTTTTTTACCACCATGTTTCTTGTTGGGATTCATGGTACTGACAGTTTTCATCATCTTGCGGGTTTCGTCAAAACGTTTCATCAGATTGTTGACTTCCTGAATATTGGTACCACTGCCCCGGGCTATGCGCTGTCGGCGACTGCTGTCAATCAATGCAGGGTTGCCGCGTTCATAGGGAGTCATGGAATCAATGATGGCTTCGATATTCTTAAAGGCATTGTCGTCAATATCTACATTCTTTATGGCTTTACCCACACCGGGTATCATGGATGCCAGGTCTTTTATATTACCCATTTTTTTTATCTGGGCAATCTGTGTTCTGAAATCGTCGAAATCAAACTGGTTTTTGATGATCTTTTTGTGCAAGCGGCGGGCTTCCGTTTCGTCATACTGTTCCTGAGCCTTTTCCACCAAAGACACCACATCACCCATGCCCAGAATGCGATCGGCCATACGCTTAGGATGAAAAACATCCAGTGCCTCGGGTTTTTCGCCCGTTCCAATAAACTTGATAGGTTTTTGTACTACACTACGAATAGACAAGGCTGCACCACCACGGGTATCACCGTCGAGCTTGGTGAGTACCACTCCGTCAAAATCCAGGCGTTCGTTAAACTCTTTGGCTGTATTGACGGCATCCTGGCCGGTCATGGCGTCTACTACAAAAAGAATCTCCTGAGGATTGACTGCTTTTTTGATGGCGGCAATTTCAGTCATCATCAACTCATCTACCGCAAGCCGGCCGGCAGTATCTATGATCAAAAGATCGTTCCCCTGTTGTTTGGCAAAGCGAAGAGCGTTGCGGGCAATCTGTACCGGATCTTTTTGATTCTCTTCCAGATAGACCGGCACAGCAATTTGCTCACCCAATACTTTCAATTGTTCTATGGCAGCAGGACGATACACGTCACAGGCCACCAAAAGAGGATTTTTACCCCGTTTGGTTTTGAGCAGTTTGGCCAGCTTACAGGAAAAGGTGGTTTTACCCGAACCCTGCAAGCCGGACATTAAAATGATGGCAGGGCTGCCTTTTATATTCAGATCCACGCTTTCGCCACCCATCAGGCTGGTTAGTTCGTCGTGAACAATTTTAATCATCATTTCCTGAGGCTTGACAGCTGTCAGGACATTCATGCCCATAGCCTTTTCCCTGACATCGTCGGTAAACTGCCTGGCCGTCTTATAATTTACGTCAGCATCCAGAAGCGCTTTACGAACTTCCTTAAGTGTTTCGGCCACATTGATTTCTGTGATGCGACCTTGACCTTTAAGAATTTTGAACGAGCGTTCCAGTCGTTCACTCAAATTTTCAAACATCATAATATTTTATTCGCTTTTAAACGTAATGTCATCGGTTCTGGGATGAACAAATTCAAATTCCAGGGTTCTGGACAAACCTTCTTCCAGGGTATAGGGAGCTTTAAATCCCGATGCCAGCATTCTGGAGGCATCGTATTGTGTGGTGGCACAAAACTTTCGTACCCGTACACTGCTGATAGAAAACTTACGACCTGTCAGCCACGACAACAGATCAAAACCCAGGCCTCCAAGCATACCTAAAAAATAGGGATAATGCACTTTTGACATGCGTTTACCCAATACTTTTCCAACCAGAGCCAACAATTTATTCATGTCAAAATCGGGCTTATCAATATAATTATACACCTGATAAGCCTCTTTATTTGTATCTATTAAATAATCCACAAATGCCACCACATTGCCCACATAGGCCATAGATTTTACATTCAGGCCCTTACCTACCATCAGGAAACGGCCCTGAGAAATCTGTTGCAGTAAGTTGTATACATTGCCCCTGTTGCGTTCACCAAAGATGACTGTGGGACGCACAATGTTTATGTTCCAGTCGGGATGTTCTTTGTACCAGTTTTGTAATTTCTGTTCAGCCTGCCATTTGCTTTTTCCGTAATGGTTAAAGGGATCGGCCGCAAAACTTTCGTCCGGATTCCGTTTATTTAGACCATATATGGCCACAGAGCTAAAAAAGACCAGGCGTTTTATTCCGTTGTGCTCCATAGCTTCGAGCACATGCTGCATTCCGGTGACGTTGACATCGTAATACAAAGAGGCAGGACTTACGTCATCGCGATGTTCGGCAGCCAGCAGAATTACCAACTCGGTATCTTTGAGCAATTCCAACATTTTTTGTTTGTCCAGCACATTGGCTATGGTGGTCAAATCAGGAAAGAAAGGACTTTGCTGCTTGTCGATGTTCAATAATTCATGCCCCTTACTGCGGAGAAGATCCATTAAACGGGTTCCGACAAAACCGGAGGCTCCGATCAAGCTTATATTCATACCAGCTTATTTAATTCGTTTCAAAAAGGCCCTTACAGCATAATTTATAAAATAATAGACTGCCAGGGGTATTCCTGTTTTTTCTACTTTCACATATATATTCCACTGCCAGGAGAGCACATCCCATTTATTGGAAGAAACCGATTGGCGCCTTACCCTGTAGAGGGCTGTCACCGTATTGGTATTTTTAGCAATGTAACCATCTTTGAGTATGGATAACCATACTGCATAATCTTCATGCCCTATGAAATCAAAAAAACGCTTTCCCACTTTTTGGGTATCGTACATAACTGTTAAACAGCCCATTACATTACCCTTTAGTAAAGTATTGTAATTTACCAAAGAAGGAGCTTTAATGATACGATTGTCCCGCTTGCCCTCTTCGGATATTTTTTCGTAATCAGAATAAACAATGGCAACTTTATCTTCCTGAAACAGGCTGAGTTGTTCTTCAAGTTTGCCTGGCAGCCATACGTCGTCACTGTCTAAAAAAGCAATAAACCTTCCTCTGGCGTGTTCTAAACCTATGTTTCTGGGTAAGGTCGGTGAACCCGAGGGTCGTTCAGTCTGTATGTATCTGATTCTTGAATCCTTGCGACAATATTCCTGAATTATTTCCGCTGAATTATCCCTGGAGTTGTCATCAACAACTATCATCTCCCAGTCCGTATAGGTTTGGGCAATAACAGAATCTATCGCCTGAGGAATAAAATCAACAGAATTATAGCAGGGAGTGATTATTGATATCATTTGGAATAAGATCCTTTAATTAGGTATTTAACTAATGATTTGAAACCTATCCAGTTACGTTTAAGCTCGTCAAAGTCCGTCAGAGACTGGCCCATTTTGCGAACCAGGTATTTAGGATGAGTGTAGTATTTTCTTCTGGCATAGTCACAAAATTCAACCAAATCTTCGTTGCTGAGATTGGGCAGATTTATTACCGCATTATGCAAACCGGTATCGGTCAGCCATTGATTCCAGTCTTCGGTAATTAAATAGCCTTTGTCTTTGGCTTCCTGGTATGCTTCTGTGCCGGGATAAACCATAAGCGGGAAAAATTGCGCTGTATCGGGTTGCAGCTTCATGGCCAGATCCAGGGTTTTTTGCATAGTCTCCCTGGTTTCGTTCAGATTACCTACCATAAAACAACCATGCACCAAAATACCGGATTTACGACAAAGTTCCATAAATTCTTCAGCCTTGGCAAGGTTGAGGTTCTTTTTCATATGTTTAAGTACCTCGTCGTCCCCACTTTCGAAACCGACAATAACCAATCGCAATCCTGATTTCTTAAGGGTTTTGAAAAAGTCCAGATCGGCAATCAGGTCAGCCCGCTGATTCACGTTATAGGGAATTTTATTGCCACGGCGAATTAATTCATCGGCTATGCCCATAACATGATCTTTGCTTATGATGTAGGTATCGTCTTCAAAGGTGATTGATCTGACTTTGGGAAATTCCTTTTTTATAAAATCGAACTCATCTGCCACATTAGAGGCTGAACGATAGCGCATGCGATGTCCGCTAAAAGTCTGAGGGAAAGCACAAAATGTGCAATGATACGGGCAACCCCGACTGGTGTCAAAAGTTATATTGGGATGCGGAGCAAAACCGTAATAATAATCTTCAATTTTCAAAAAGCGTTTATAGACTTCCGAGACAAAAGGCAGTTCATCCAGATTCAAAATCAGTTCTGCGGGCTGGTTACGCTCTATCTCTCCGGAAGCATTTTTCCACACCAGCCCTTTGACTGTTGACATGGAAGCTCCGCTACTCAAAGCTTCCAGCCAGTCGCGCACAATGTAATCGTATTCTTTAAGAGCTACGTATTTGAGATGTCTGGAAGCTTTAAGTGATTCTTCGGGTAAAACAGAAACATGGCGTCCTACCATCAAAACAGGCAATTTTGGAAATTTATCCACAATCTGATCAACTACCTGTAAATCATTTATAATACTGGGAGTGGAGCAATCAACCACTAAAGCCTCTATGTTTTTGGCTGCAATTCTATCCTTCACGTATTGAACATCGACACTCCAGGCGGGAGCATCAATCAAATCGACATTATGCCCTGCTTTGATAGCCACACCGGCAGCCTGGGACAACCACTTCGGATAATAGATTGTACTGCTTTTGGTAACGGCAGGACTTCGGGATTCTCTGGAAAAGTGATTGAAAAAAGGAGGATTTAAAAACAATACGTTCATGATAAGGCGTATTTAGATACAGGCATGCAAAACTTATTTTTTAAGCTCCTGCCAATGAGATGATATATTAAATGCAAGCGATACCTCAGCTTGTACGTCAAGGAATTGGTACTGGTTGATCCTGTAAAGGAAACCGTATTGTCGTGTCTGCGGTACAATACCAGTACTTCGTCCAGATAGCCGGTCCTGAAATGCCACTGTGCATACAAGGCCAACCATAGGTCATGAGCAGCCAGGCCCCTTGGAAAAGGCATGGTTGCTTTTAAGACCGATGAACGCATAAGCATGCAGCAACCCAGCCAGGCATTTTTGTATAAATTGGACAAAAGCCTTCGTTTCATAGGCCACCGGGCATCAAAATGCGGAGACTTAATAATCTTAAGCTCCTGATCTACCAGGGCGCAATTGCACATGGCCACATCCAGGTCGGCCTTATCCAGAAATTCTACCATTTTGTCTAATTTTCCGGCTAACCATACATCGTCCTGGTCTGCCAAAAAAATATATTCTCCCCGGGCCTTGGATAAAGCATTCTCGAAATTATTAGCGATGCCTTTACGCTGGTTGAGGAAAAACCGGATTCTTTTATCCTTATATGCATGGATAATCTCCTTGGTTTTATCGCTGGAACCATCATCAGAAACAATCAGTTCATCCTTGTCTCCAAGCTGGCTCAGGATGGAATCCAATTGTTCCTTCAAATACCGTTCCCCGTTGTAGCTTGCCATACATACTGAAATCATCGCCCTTGTTTAATTGGTACGCGGTTAAACTTTCTCATAAAGAAAACAGGCATCATTATGAGTTTTGTTTAGCCGACAAAGATAGCTATTTTTCGCATTGTACAGACTAACAAAAGGGATTTTTTAAGACTCAGTAGGGAATATCCAGACAGACCGGAAGATGGTCACTGTAACCTCCGAGATAATGAAAAGCTTCGTAGGTTCTATAGGGTTTATAACCTAAATATTTTTGATCTTTGATTAGTAAAATATCCTCAAACATAATCCACGCCTCCGGCAGACGCCGTACAGGCGCGCTTTGCTGTTGAACGGGATGATCATACAACAAAGCAGATGAAACAATAATCTGATCAATCACCGACCAGCGTCCCTGATATTTGTGGCTGCCGTAGTCGGCTCTGTCCATCAAAGGCCACATCAGGTTGTACAAAGCAGCAGGCTGATAAGGTTCCCGGGGGTTCCTGGCCGCCAGATCCCGGACCAGAGACAGGTTATCGGGTTCATCGTTAAAATCGCCCATAATCAGAATACGGGCTGTGGGCTCAACACAAAACAAGGAATCTACTCTTTTGCGCAGCTGGCCGGCCACCTGACGTCTGAATGGCTCAGAAGCCCTGGTCCCTCCGTAACGCGAAGGCAGATGACAAACAAAAATATGCAGGTTTTCCCTATTTGGCAGCAAACCCTTTACGTAGAGCAGGTCTCTGGTGTTTTTCTTTTTGTCATGAAATAAAGGCCTTATACTTTCCCAAGCCAGGGGTTTAAACACAAAACGATTGTAGAGCAGGCAGACATCAATGCCCCTGGGATCGGCCGATTCTGCGTAAATATAGCGATAGTCTGCGTTTTTGAGTGGGGAAGCTTCTAGCAAAAATCTCAGGCAGTCTTCGTTTTCGACTTCGGCCAGGCCAACAAGATGAGGAAAACTCCCCTCGCCTGCTATTGCCAGTACCCTGGCCAGTTGTTCTGTTTTATGCAGAAAACGTTTAGGGCTCCAGGCATAACTAGCCTGTGGCAAAAAATCCTCATCTCTGCTAAGACTGTCGTCCCGACAATCGAAATAGTTCTCCGCATTGTAAAACATCACCCGAAGGTGCCGCTCTGACTGCAAAACAGAAGCAGTCATGAGCAGGCAGCAAGCGATAAAATATTTTAAAACCATATTTTGCACAAGGTGTATTTTGTGCAAATATAGTATTAATTTATCACTATGTAATAAACCAT
>JAAZGQ010000115.1 GCA_012511135.1 Bacteroidales bacterium
AGATAAAGGGCCCTGTGGCTTTGCCGTCGTTATAGCGAATTCTTTCGTTGACGTAATATTCAAAACTGCCGTCCCGGTAAGGATTGCCCCCTAAGCCCGATACTGCACAGCAATAGGTGAGCGAGATGGTATTGTCCTCGTTGGCTACAATACGATGAGCTATCAGACCGTCTAATACTTTGTCGGCGGCTTTATGGTATTTTCTGCCCAAATAGCCTTTGTTATAGCCTTTGGCGTAGGTGTACATCATCATGGCAGAAACCGAGGATTCCAGGTAATTGCCTTCGCGCTCTCCCTGATCCACCACCTGATACCAAAGCCCTGTTCTGGAATCTTGCCAGCGAAGCATGCCGGCAGCGAGTTTCTGCAGTAATTCAACTACTTCGGCCCTGCGGGGATGGTCTTCGGGAATATAATCCAGAACATCTGTCAGCGCCATGGCGTACCAGCCAATACTTCGGCCCCAGAAATTGGGCGAACAGCCGGTCTGAGGATTGGCCCAGGCTTGTTCACGGTTGGAATTCCAGGCATGATAAAACAGGCCGCTACCGGGATCATAGGTTTTTCTGCCTACCAAAGTCAGTTGGTGAATCACCTCATCCATCCATTCGGGGGCTTCAAAATCGCGGGCGTAACGGGCCATAAAAGGGCCGGCCATATACAGACCGTCCAGCCACATCTGATAAGGATATCTGAGTTTATGCCAATAACCGCCTTCGTGGGTACGGGGCTGATCGCGCAACTGCAGATCCATTATGCTGTCTATGGCCATTTTGAAACGAGGCTCTCCGGTATGTGCATAGAGATCAAAAAGAATCTTACCCGAATTAACAAAGTCCAGGTTATAACTGAGCGGGTCGTAAAGATAAATCTGGCCCTCCGGACCCACTATGCTGTCGGCCCAATTATATACGTAATGATAATATTTTTCATCTCCGGTGGCCTGCCACATGGCCAGCATGGACTTGGCTCCGAGACCCTGGGTATAACCGAAAAACAAACGCTTGCCGTGATCAAATTGCCAAAGTTCGGGAAAGCGTTTCATTTCGGATTCGGCCATGCGCTGTGACCAGGCTTTCAGGTCAGAAGCGGACTTTGCCTGTTTGTTTTGCTGACAGGCCGGCAAAAAGAGGGCCATACCCAACAACAGAGTCGATAGTTGTTTATTGAATCTTAATTGCATACTTTGTTTGTTTTGAGCTTTCTTTAATCCTCCCATTGACGGTATCGTATGCGCCGGGGGTTTTCGTCTCCCAGTCGTAGTCTTTTGTTTTCTTCGTATTCAGTATAGGAACCTTCGAAGTAAAACACCTGCGAATTTCCTTCGAATGAGAGAATATGAGTGCAAATACGGTCCAGAAACCAGCGGTCGTGGCTGATTACTACCGCGCAACCGGCAAAATTTTCCAGGCCTTCTTCCAGGGCCCTCAGGGTGTTGACATCGATGTCGTTGGTGGGTTCGTCCAGCAGAAGCACATTCGATTCCGATTTGAGGTTCAGGGCCAGATGCAGACGATTGCGTTCACCGCCCGACAGCACTCCGGCCTTTTTTTCCTGATC
>JAAZGQ010000116.1 GCA_012511135.1 Bacteroidales bacterium
ATTCTTCGGCAGCCCGGCCTCCCAGAGCGGAACACATTTCGTCCAGCATTTGCTCTTTGGTGGTCAATTGTCTTTCTTCGGGTAAATACCAGGCGGCTCCAAGAGCTTTGCCTCTGGGAACTATAGTCACTTTGATGAGGGGATGAGCATATTCAAGCAGCCAGCTCAAAGAGGCATGACCGGCTTCGTGTATGGCGATGGAGCGACGCTCTTCGGCAGTGGTAATTTTATTCTTTTTTTCCAGACCGCCAATGATGCGATCGACTGCATCAAGGAAATCTTGTTTTTGTACGTGAGATTTGCCTTTGCGGGCAGCTATCAATGCAGCTTCGTTACAAACATTGGCAATATCAGCTCCCGAAAATCCCGGAGTTTGCCTGGCCATATACTCCGAATCCAGGCTTTCGTCCGTTTTGATGGGACGAAGATGAACCAGAAAGATTTCATGACGTTCGTTAATGTCTGGCAGATCTACGCTGATCTGTCGGTCAAAACGTCCTGCTCTGAGTAAGGCTTTGTCAAGTACGTCCACTCGATTGGTGGCCGCAAGTATAATTACACCGCTGTTGGAGCCAAAGCCATCCATTTCGGTGAGCAATTGGTTCAGGGTGTTCTCACGTTCGTCGTTGGCACCCATGTTGGGGTTTTTACCGCGAGCCCTGCCTACAGCGTCGATTTCGTCTATAAAGACTATGCAGGGAGCTTTTTCTTTGGCTTGTCTGAAGAGGTCGCGTACCCTGGAGGCGCCAACACCCACAAACATTTCCACAAAGTCCGAGCCTGAAAGGGAAAAGAAGGGGACATCAGCTTCGCCGGCCACGGCTTTGGCCAGGAGAGTTTTTCCTGTTCCGGGAGGGCCTACCAGCAAAGCGCCTTTGGGAATCTTGCCCCCCAGCTCTGTATACTTTGATGGATTTTTCAGAAAAGCTACGATTTCCTCCACCTCTTGTTTGGCCTCGCTCAGGCCGGCAACATCTTTAAAGGTTATGGGGTTTTCCCCACCTTTTTCGAACAACCTGGCCTTGGATTTTCCTACGCTAAAGATACCCCCGGCACCTCCACCGGCACCACCGGCACCTCCCCCTGCCATTCTTCTCATTATAAAAACCCAAATTACAATAAGCAAAATAAAAGGAGCTAAATTGAGCAGGACAGACAAGAAGGTATTGGAAGTGTTGTCGTACTTGACGTTAATTTCCAGCGAGTGAGTTTTCTTGAATTGTTCAATAAATTCAGAAAAACGTTCGGCTGAAGGGATTTCCACAAACAGAACCGGAGATTTTTCTTTGTTGACATCTTCGCCGAAAACTTCAACTAGTGCTTCCTCTCTGATGCTGATTTTGACCTGGTTCTTCTGGTTAATGCAGAGCATTTCTTCAACCCTGTTGTTCACCAGGTGTTCCTCCATTTCTGTCCAGGTGATTTCTTTACTTACTTCCTTTCTCGAAAGGAACTGAACAGCAAACAATCCTATCAGAATCAGGGCATAGATCCAGTAGATATTGAATTTTGGTTTGGGTTTAATGTCTTTGGGACGTTGTATTTCGCTCATAAAAGTTTTCTTAATTAAGGTCGGAAATCTCGGTTAAAAGGGCATCATTCCAGAGATGTTCCAAATCGTAATAATGCCTGCTTTCGGGATGAAAAACATGTACCATAATTTCGCCGTAATCGAGAATTATCCATAAGGCATTTTGGTAACCTTCGGCGGCAAAAGGCTTAATTCTCAGCTCTTTCTGCAAATTTTCCCTGATAAAATCGGAGATGGCCAGAATATGTGTATTGGATGTACCTTCGCAAATGACAAAATACTTACAAATAGAATGTTCCAGGGCAGACATGTCGACCAGGGTGATATTTTTCCCTTTTCTTTCCTGTATAGCGTGCGTGATATTGTTTAATACTGCTTGGTTTTCATCCATAGAATAGTTTTTGATTAGTGACAAAGATACATTTTCATTTGCATTGTATCGCAAATATTGTACCAATAATTTAACGACGGGGCTTGATCCATTGCCATAATACTTTGTAAGTGATCTTCTTTCCATACATCAGGATGCCGGTACGGTAGATTTTAGAGGCCAATTTGGTGCTGA
>JAAZGQ010000117.1 GCA_012511135.1 Bacteroidales bacterium
AGGAAATTCGAAACGCTCAGGGGTTCAGCGTTCAGTTTGACACCGTTTCGGTATAAATTGTATTGTGTATTGTTCCATTCCTGGCCCATGATACGCCAGGAAACAAATACGCCGTTGGGAACCTGTACTGCCACCAGACCCCGGTTGAGGTTTTCCATCAATCGCTGACTGAACGAAAACGACACAGCACTCAGACTAAGTAATATGAATAATAATAGTTTTTTCACTAATAATGTTTTTTTGCAATAAGCTATTAAAAGCCTGTTGGAGGGCTTTATTCAAAATCCAGTTTGTAAACTTCGGAGCCGGCCAGCAAAAAACAGCCCAGTCCGTAATCGTCGAAATCGGGTGCCTGGTCGAAGCCTACCGGTTGACCATCTTTGGGTTCCTTACCCGTTCCCTGTACATAGCCCAGAAAACCACTGGGATGAACTGCTTCTTCGAGGGCTTTCCAGCCTTTGATTACGGCAGGCAGGTAGGTTCTGGCAGGTAAAATTCCCTGACGTATACCCCAGGCCATGCCAAAAACAAAGAGGGCTGTTCCCGAAGTTTCTTTGCCTCCGAAATGATCGGGGTCGTGCAGGCTGACATTCCAGTAGCCGTCTTTGCGCTGGCAGGCCAGCAGGGCTTTGGACATGGCTCTGAAATCTTTCAGGTACTGAGCCCGGTATTTCTCATCCGCAGGAGCTATTTCCATGTAACGGGCCAAAGCCGCGTACACCCAGCCGTTGCCTCTGGACCAATAGCAATCTTCGCCGTTGGGCTCGGTATAGGGCGGACAAAAATCGGCGTCTCTCCACCACAAGCCGTCTTTGGGATTGTACAAACCCTCGGGGCCGTGTTGATTGCGGGTAAACATATACATTTGGCAGGCTTTTTCGTAGTAGCGTTGATCCCCGGTAAGTTGCCCCAGTTGAGCAAATATCGGCATGCCCATTTGTATGGCATCGATCCAGGACCAGTCGTTGTTTTGGGGTGTATTGACCAGCATATCCATGGAAGTTTTGATGTTTTTGATCAGGGCCGGATCGGGACTAATGTTGTACAAAGCAATATAGGTTTGTCCGGCGCAATGGTTGTCGGCATTCCGGGTGGTATTGCCTCTGTGCAGTTCCCAGTTATGGGCTTTGCCCCAGTCGTAAGCGTAGCGGTAATACTGTTCGCGGGGACAGATCTGATGCAAGGCCATCAGCCCTTCGTAATACACACCGCGGGTCCAGATATGGCTGGGTCGGTAGCGATTACGTACAAAACTCTCCTGAGCCACATCGGGCCATGTTCGCATAAAATGACTGTTGGCCAGTTCCATAAGGGCTAAAACCTTGTTTCTGTCGGGCAGATCCTGTGAATCTGCTTTTTGACAGGACAATAATACTAACAATGCGGGAAGCAGGAAAATGAATTTTCTCATAGTGCTTAATTTTTGAGTGAAGGGGAATTTCGCTCCCGGGCGATTCTTAAATACAAATTTAGTTTAATTTTTAAGTTTCCATACAAGTACATCCGCTGTTTCGATTTGCTTATCACCAATCAGGATTTCGGCTTGGGAGGGTAGTGGAAACTCATAAGTTTTATTGCTGTAATTCATGGCGATACCGAAGTTGTCGCGGTACTCCACAACCACGCCCGGGGGCAGATCCAGATGTGAAAGGCCCTGGCGATCGTATAATTTGCTCAGCACCGCTTTTTCAAGTTCGGCATCGCGGCTGTCCACGCCAACATAGGTCACACCGCCTTTGCCCAGATTATTGTGCAGGACGGCAGCCTTGCCCGAATAATAATCTCCCTGGTATCGAGCCCATACTTCGGTGCCGGGTGCCGGTTCGAAAACCTCTCCCCAGGTATACCAGGCATAGGATTCTGTACCCATGCACACCGAGTCGGCGGCTTCGGGCGGCAGTAAATCGTAGAAGAGCATTTCGGCTCCGCTCAGTAGGTTTAATTTTTCACCGAATTTAGCTTCGAACAGGGCTCCGTTGCGGTTTTT
Source organism: Bacteroidales bacterium (assembly GCA_012511135.1). Lineage (GTDB taxonomy): Bacteria > Bacteroidota > Bacteroidia > Bacteroidales > UBA1402 > UBA1402. The sequence goes on from JAAZGQ010000117.1 coordinate 1,988, forward strand.
GTGACCACTGCGGCAAGTCAGAACCAGCTGCCCTCCGGCTTCTGCATACTTTTTCCAGCGTTCCACCAGCCTGTCGTCAATCATCTGACAGGCAGGCACCACGATCAGGGGATAGTGGTTGAAATCAGCCGATTCAGTGATGATATCTACTTTGGAACCGAAAGATTTCAAGGCACTGTAATAGCTCAAAATATGCTTTTGGGTATCCCAGTGTTGATTTTGCTTTTGATTTTGGATGCTCCAGGCATTTTCGTGGTTGTAAAGGATGGCTGCCCTGGCAGGATAATCGAGCCGGCCTCTTTTCTTGGAATATTGCCTGCGGAGCTGATCCAATTCCTGCATATAGCTGAGAAACTCTTCTCCTCCGCTGCTCAGGCTTACTCCATCTGTACCCACTATGCCTGAATGGTATTGTTCCGTTCCGAATAAGGGTTGGCGGTAGCGATAGCTGCAGACAAACTGACTGCCTCCCGAAAATACACTCCATAACCACAGACGCACGGCTCCGGGCAGTGGCTGGCTGTTGATGCTGCCCCAGTTGACCTGCCCGGGTTGGAGCTCCATTACACCATACAGATTGTCGATCGGCCTGAAAAAATCGTTGGCATAGGCAATTCGCAGTGGTTCACCCACGCGAAAGCCTTTGCGGCCCAGGCCCTTGTTTTCTCCAAAAACCATGTAGCGGGTGTAAGAGTGAAAGTCCAGCTCTTTGCACAAGCCGATATGGCCTTCTTCGTAATTGGGAATATAATTGGTGGTTACAAATTGTTGCGTTGTGATGTGTTTTTTTAAACAAAGGCTTTGCATGTCCAGGAAGGAGGCTGTTTGTTGAGCGGCAAAGCGCAGATAATCCAGGATCTGATGATGGTTCATGAATTGCTGTTTCATCAGAGGGATGTTGATCTGATCGAAACTGTTGTAAACCTGGCTCCAAAAAGCAGTGCCCCAGGCCTGGTTTAATGCTGAGATTGTTTGGTACTTGTCTTGTAAAAAAGACCGGAATTGCATTACTGCAGCAGGATTGTAGTCAAATTGAACCGAAGGTTCGTTGTCCAGTTGCCAGCCTATGACCCTGGGATCGCTGCCATAGCGTTTGGCCAGTTCTTCGATGGTTTTAAGGGCCAGTTCGCGGTATTTTGGACTGGCAAAAGAAGCGTGCTGCCGGGCTCCGTGATCGGAATAATTTCCGTTTTCGTGTTTGATCAGAATTTCAGGGTACTTTCTGCTCAGCCAAACCGGAGGAGTGGCTGTAGAGGTACACAAAATTACCTTCAGTTGATATTTGTCGGCCAATCCGATGGCATGGTCCAGCCATTCAAAACGATAACGGCCCTCTTCGGGTTCGAGTTGAGCCCAGGCAAATTCGCCCATGTGGACTCCTTCGAAACCCAGTTCAGCAATGTTTTTGAAATCTCTTTCCCATTGCTCTTCGGGCCAGTGTTCAGGATAATAATAAATCCAGCTTTGGCTCAGGTCTGCTGCTTTGAAAAAAGGGTTTTCAGCCTTGCTGGCAGGAATAAAGCACAAAAGAACAACGAACAAGAGCAAAAACCTGAATTTTTGGTTTAAAGCTTGAAATTCAATCTTAAAAATGTATATTTGCTCGTTCATCTCAAGTGATAAAGAATATTAATTAAATGAACAAAAATAAGCACCTAAGCGCTTTTATATTTGCGAATAATGACATA
>JAAZGQ010000118.1 GCA_012511135.1 Bacteroidales bacterium
GAGTAACGTGGCTCTGAGGCAAATTCTGCTGGAAAAGGGCAAGGAAAAAGCCCGCGACGAAGCTCTTAAATACGAACAAGGCTGTGTATTGAATGCCCTGAGTTACGGCGGCATGGACGGTTGGATTCCCATCTGGATAGAACGCGATGCCCCTTCGAGAGAAGAGATGCTGAGCACACGCAACCCCTGGAAAAGCAATATGCACAAACCCTGCCTGGCTCAACACGCTGCTTTCATTGTCAAAAACAGGAAGGGCGATGCCGAATGGCTGCGCGAAGACTTTTATTATCTTCAGGCCTTTGTCAATAAATATTTGAATTATCATCAACATCAGGCCACCGGGCTGATGTATTGGGAAACCGACGAAGCCATCGGCGTGGACAACGATCCTTCCACTTTTTACAGGCCTGACGCAAGCTCTGGCTCTATCTTTCTGAATTGCCTGATGTATAAGGAGCTGAAAGCCATGGATTACCTGGCTCAATGCCTCAGTTTAAACGAAATTGCTTCTTTTTACAACAAAGAAGCCCAAGAATTACTCGAAAACATCCGGGAACATTGCTGGGATCCCCGGGATGGATTTTACTACAGTGTAGATTTGAATCTGCGTCCCGTTGAAAAACCCGACATCGATTCTATGGAGGCCGGTAAACTCTACCTGCATACCGGGCAGCCTCGTTCTTATCATTGCCTGATCCAGCGCTTCAGTGTCTGGAGCGGGTTTATGGCTCTGTGGTCCGGGGCGGCAAGCAAGGAACAGGCAGCCCTCATGGTGGAACGGCATTTTCACGATAGCACTTCGTTCAATTCAGCCTCCGGCATCCGCAGTCTGTCTCCTCTGGAAAAAATGTACGACACCCGGGGCAGCGGTAACCCCTCTTCCTGGCTGGGGCCGGTGTGGATCAATGTAAATTACCTTGTTTTCAGAGGACTTGTCAACTACGGCTACGTCGACGAAGCCAGGGAACTGGCCGAAAAAACCATCCTGTTGTTGGGCAGGGACATCGAACGTTTTGGAGCCATGCACGAATATTATCTGCCCGAAAACGGAGAGCCGGTCTTGAACCGGGGTTTTCAGAACTGGAATTTTCTGGTTTTGAATATGGCCGCCTGGCTCGATGGAAAGGAAGTTATTTGGGAGTTTTAAATCTATACAGTTTTTTGGGCAATGAAAAACACATAGCCGTAATACTCTTTGTATTTGTCGTACAACTCGGCTTCGCGACGCATGTTTTTGACCAGTGATTCGGCCATCTCGTTGCTTGGATAGTTGCTCAGGAACAAAGGCTGTGTTTTCTTTTGCGGGGCAAAGAAATGTTCGGTCCAACAATTTTCCGGCAAAACAAAACAAGCCTTCACCGCATAGCCCGCTTTTTGCAATTGAGCCATTTTAACGGGAATGGTATCGATTTCGGGATAGGCATCTACCCAAAAGTTATGGATTTCGGCCGGACGTTCCTCGCTAAACCAGCAAGCTTCGGTCAGGGCAAGATAGCCTCCTGCTTTCAAAAAAGTCTTCCACAGCTTGATGCCATTTTCAAAACCCACATTGTAGATAGCTCCTTCTGACCAAACTAAATCGAGTGATCCCGGTTCGAAGGGAGGATTTCCCATATCGCCCACCAAACCCTGCACCCGCTTCTCCAAGCCCAGTCGACGGGCATTTTGGTTGAACATGCCGATAAATTTCGGGAAGAGGTCTACACCGGTAATCTTGCCCGGTGTATGTTGAGCCAGTGTCATGGTCTGGCCTCCGCTGCCACAACCCAAATCGGCAATAAGAGAATCTTCGTCAAGCCCTTTTATAAAATCCAAAGCCTTAACGGTGGCTTCGGGGCTGCCGGGTCCCTGTCTTTGAAGCAAGGAAAAATAGTCACAGATTAAATTCAAATCGAAATCGTATATGGATGAATTTTCGTTATTCATGATCGTAAAAAATAATATTAATGATGGAATGAATCATATTCTTAAGGCCCAAAACTCAATAGCAGAAAAATCTGATTAATTCGGGCTTTGATAATACGACAGTTTTCCGGCAAGAACTTGCCGGTGAAACGGGGGTATAAACAAGGAGAAGACCCTGTTTATTTAGCTCACCAAATCCATTTTAAGAATAAACATCCAGTGGTTTTAGGGCAGCAAATATAGCCTGGTTTTTTAATTCGCGCAATCCTGTTATATTTGAGCTTTGGCTCCATAAAAAAAACAAAAATGAAAGAATCACATTTCTCGCAGCAGCAATGGCTGCCTTTTTACAATCTTCGAAAAATTGGAAATACTACGCTGTTTCAAGGCAACAACAAAAGAAAAAAATATTTTGAAGGTTGGTATTTTAAGATGGTTGCCAAAGATGCTTCTGCTATTTTTAGTGTGATACCCGGTATTTCTCTGTCTGCTGACGGCAAGAAACAGCATGCCTTTATTCAACTGATTAACGGGCTTACGGCTCAAACCAGTTATTATTCCTTTCCCATTGAGGAGTTCCGGTTTGCTGTCAGCGGTTTTGCCATCAGCATCGGGCATAATTATTTCTCAAAAGAGAAGCTCATTCTTGATCTAAAAGACCAGGATTCTGTTGTATCGGGCAAAATTGAAATGTCCAATCTGGTTGAATATACCTCGGGCAGACTGATGAACTACGGCATCATGGGCTGGTATCGTTTTGTGCCTTTTATGGAATGTTATCACGGGGTGCTGAGTCTGACGCACGACTTAAAAGGGCAA
>JAAZGQ010000119.1 GCA_012511135.1 Bacteroidales bacterium
GATTTTGAGCAACTGTTGTTCAACAAAGCCGATGCTAAACGAATACTTCGTTTTGGGGCTTTTGTAGAGGAGTTATAATCTTGAACATCATCTTGTTTTCCTGAATTATTTTTAGGTTTTAGTCCCTGACTGATATTTTTTTACTACCTTTAGCCCTCAGTTTCAAGAGGTAGTTTTACTAATTCAATCAGTGTTCAGTCTCAAGAGCTAATTTTAATCATTCCAATTAAGCTCTGTCTCAGGAAATCATTTTTAAACCATTTAAACAAGCAATCTTCAATGGAAGAAATTTTTATCAACACCAAAAAAATCGAAGCCTGGATCAAGAAGTATCTGCTCAGGCTGGTTCTTGGCCTGTTTTTACTTATCGGCATAACCACGGCTGTCAAGACCATAGAGCCCGAAGAAGAAGGCGTGGTGCTGACGCTGGGTAAATACAGCCGCACCCTGGATCCGGGCATGAATTTTATTGCTCCCTTCGGTATCGAAAAAATGTACAAAATTCCTGTACAGCGCCAGCTCAAACAGGAATTCGGCTTTCGCACCGAAGGAAGATCGGGCTCCCACAGCACTTACTCCGAACAAAGTTTTGCCGATGAATCGCTGATGCTGACCGGCGACCTGAATCTGGCTGACGTGGAATGGGTGGTGCAATACCGCATCAGCAACTCTTATCAGTATTTGTTCAAAGTGCGCAACGCCGACAAAACCCTGCGCGACATGGCCGAATCGGCTGTCAGAAAGACTGTGGGCGACCGCACCGTAAACGAAGTGCTCACCGTGGGGCGGCAGGAAGTGGCTTCGAATGTGGAGAGACTGCTGCAGCAAATGTGCGAGGAGTACGAAAACGGCATCCGCATAGACCAGGTAGTGCTGCAGGACGTGAATCCGCCCGAAACGGTTAAGCCCAGCTTCAACGCTGTCAACCAGGCACAGCAGGAAAAAGAAACCCTCATCAACGAAGCCGAATCGGAATACAACCGCGTCATTCCGCGTGCCCGGGGCGAAGCCAAAGAAACCATTCAGTTGGCTGAGGCCTACTACCTGAACCGTGTCAACCGGGCCAAGGGCGAGGCCGATCGCTTTACCTCCTTGTACGAAGCCTACATCAAGGCTCCCGAAGTCACCAAGAAACGTATCTACCTGGAAACCATGGAAACAGTTTTGCCCAAACTTCAAAACAAAATCATTGTGGACGAAAAAGGCAACAACATTCTTCCCTTGTTAAATTTAGGAACCCCAACTACAGTAGCACCATGAAAAAGACCAATATAATACTTCTCGTTGTAGGAGCAGCTGCTCTCATCAGCCTGGCTGCAGGCGCATATATCATCGACGAAACCGAACAGGCCATTGTTACCCAGTTCGGTAAACCGGTGGGCGAGCCCAGAACCAATCCCGGTCTGCAATTCAGAATTCCCTTTATCCAAAAAGTGCAATTTTTTGATAAACGCTACCTGGAATGGGACGGCGATTCCAACCAGGTGCCCTCCAAGGACAAACGCTTTATTCACGTCGATACTTACGCCCGCTGGCAGATTATCGACCCCCTGCAGTTTTTTATTCGTTTGCGTGACGAACGCTCCGGCCAATCCAGACTGGACGACATTCTGGACGGCGAAACCCGCATTGCCATTGCCGGCCACGATTTGCTCGAAATTGTCCGTTCCTCCAACCGCGAGCCGGTGATAGTGGAAGACTTTATGGAAGCCATGGAAAATCTCGAAGACATCAATGTTGGACGCGATTCTATCGAAAAACTCGTGCTGATGAAAGCCAACGAAAGAACCACCGATTTAGGCATCAAGATTCTTGATTTCAGGTTTAAACGCATGACCTATGTGGAAGAAGTCCGCAACCGGGTCTACGACCGCATGATCAGCGAACGCAACCGCATCGCCGATCAGTTCCGCAGCGAAGGACAAGGTGAAGCCCGCGAAATATTGGGTAACAAAGAACTCGACCTGGCCAGCATACAGTCCGAAGCCATCCGCGAATCCGAGACCATCCGCGGGCGCGCCGACGCCGAAGCTACCAACATTTACGCCCGCGCCTACAACCGTAACTCTCAAACCCGGGAGCTCTACGACTTTATCCGCAGCATGGAAAGCTTCGAAAAAGCCCTCGACGCCAAAACCACCCTCATCATCTCCACCGATAGCGAATTTTATCGGTATTTGCAGGGGGTGAAGTAGGGGGGAGAAGTAGAATGTTAAAGTAGGAGGTTGAAGTAAGAGCCACTACATTTTTTTATAATAGTGCAAAAATTACTGCAGTGATGATCATTCGCTGCAGTAATTTTTTTTTACAAATATTCTGTTACGTTATTGGTAAATAATTACCTTTGACATATCATAAAAAAATCCGAATAATAAATATATGTACAGTGGGTATTTTAAACAACTTGAAATACAAAATATTATGATCACAACAGCGGAGAAAATCCAAGCATTGAATTCTCTTACAGAAGAAATTAATCCAACAATCATTTATAATGAAGGATGGATGATTAGATTGCTCGTTATAGAGTCGATGATTGAAAAGCTAAAAATAAAAGACATTAACTTTGGATTATTAGCAAGCAAGAAATGGTCTTCTGAAGCTCTAATAGCAAGTCCGTTTATCGATACAAAGGAAAATAGAGAGGGTTATACACATGCTGATTTGATTATGGGTGACTTTAGCGTAAATTATGAAGCAAGAGGAGAGGTTATTCTGGATGAAAATCCTGAAGTTTTAGGGATTATTGAAGCAAAAATGGGAAGTAATTTAAGCCAAGGGACTTCAAATGCAAAAGATATTTATAATCAGGCAAGTAGAAATGTTTGCTGCCTATCTTATGTAACAAAAAATAATCCCATATGTGAATTGTTTTTTGTTGTTTCGGCTCCAAATGCAACGATAAAAAAACACGAGATAGAAAGACAAGTAAAGCGCGAAAATATTTTAGAACAGATAGAAAATAGGTTTAAGCATTCTAAAGAAACCTATAAACCAGAAATAAAAAAACAAGTAGAGAAATGTAAGTTGGTTATTATTAGTTACGAGGAATGGATTGCTGAATTACAGAATATTGAAGTGCAAAAAATGTTAGGAAGTTTTTACAATGAATGTTTAAAGTACAATAAGATAAAAGACTATTAAATACATCAAAACAAATCAAGGATTGAAAAATCCAATATCTTCAATCACAGCTAAAACCGACAGATTCCTGTGAGCCATTGAAAACCCATACAATTTAACTTTGAAAGGAAGGGAAATATATACATAAACAATCACCACCATGAATACCAGAATCTCACACTGCTCTAATTCATTAGCGAATTATTACATCTGTATTGAAGAAAAAGTTGATGGTTTTACTAACAGGGGGCCAAATCCCGGAGACTTGATTTATTTAGTCGTTAAAATTGGGAAGATAAGTTACTGCGGTGCAAGATTTTTGCTTGACGAAATTACAGATTATAAACCATGGCCCGATTCCGAGAGATATGTGCATGCATTATCCATTAAGGAAATTGAATTTTGTGAGCCATTTGATGTTTCAATACTTTCGGATGCAGGAGGAAAGTATTGGGCAGTTAAATATATGCAAGGGGCTAAACCCATAAGAGAAGAAGAGGCAATTCGTGTTCTTGATGAAACTTTCAGAAAGAATAAAATAGAAGAATTATTCAGATTTCCTGAGGAGCCTTCAGAACCTGAGATTGATTTTACAGATGAAATAATTGAAGACGAAAAAGAAGCTCAAAAATTAGTGAAAGAAGTTCCAGAAGCAAGAA
>JAAZGQ010000120.1 GCA_012511135.1 Bacteroidales bacterium
CGGCCAAATCGTTGATGCCTGCCACATCGAACCAAAACACCTGATTCAGAGCGTGGTGCAAGCCCAGCGGAATGAGCAGGCGATTGAAAAAGGCATACAGCCCGACACCGACAGCTCCGGTATCCAAGATGCTTTTACCAAACAAGATAAGGCCGTTGTACATCAGTGGCCAGCTAAAAAAAAGCAGAATGCTGACAATACAGGCAAGGCCGGCTGCCACTATGGGAACAGAGCGTTTGCCTCCAAAAAAAGCCAAAGCATCGGGCAGCTTAGTGTTTTTGAATCGGTTGTAACAAAAAGCACCCAATAAGCCGGAAATAATACCTGTAAATACATTCTCGATTTTATCGAAGGCTGGATCTGCCACACTGCCGCTTAACTTTGCTACGCTGACCGGAGAGAGTAAAGTGATAATAACCAGCCAGCTTACCAGCCCTGCCAGGGCAGCGGCCCCCTTGCTTTCGTCGGCCATTCCCACCGAAACGCCAATGGCAAACAGCAGGGGAATGTGATTGAGGATAGCTCCACCGGCCTGCAACAAAAACGTAGCCGGAATATTGCTGCCCAATGAAGATTCCAGCCAATAAGCTATGCCCAGCAAAATACCGGCCACCGGCAGGCAGGCCACCGGCAACATCAGCGATTTGCCCAATCTTTGCAGGTATTTCATCATAGCTTCTCCTGTAAAAAATGTTTTAGCTCTTCGGCCGCTTCAATTTCGTCTTCGCCTTGTATACTCAATTTTATTTTATCACTCTGTTTAAGCCCCAGGCTCATCAGGGCAATCATTTTTTTTGCACTGATTTCTTTATCCCTGTATTGTATGCTTATCGATGAACGGTATGCCGTAGCTGTTTTTACCAGCTCAGCCGCAGGTCTGGCGTGTATGCCCAGGGGATCGGTAATGGTGTATTCAAATTGTATCATTAGGTGAAGCAGATTGTAAATATTGTTCAGACAGGTATTTTTTGAAGGCCGGGACGAATACCGGTGCCATGGAAAAACTCCGGAATCCCATGTCGGCAAGCTCCCGGGTATGGGCAATGTCGTGAGCCAGTTCTCCGCAAATGGAGCAGGGAATCTGTGCCGCTTTTGCTGCCCGCATCACCTCTCCCAGCATACGGAAAACAGCAGGATGCGATTGCCGGTACAGTGCCGCAAGAGCAGGATTTTGCCGGTCAACGGCCAGGGTGTATTGGGTCAGGTCGTTGCTGCCAATACTGAAGAATGCGGCCTCTTTGGCCAATGCTTCGCTAAGCATCACGGCTGCGGGGGTTTCTATCATGGCACCGACTGGCAGTTCCGGGATCTCCAGACCTTCTTGTCGTAGTTCTTCTTGTACTTCTAGCAGTAGGCCTTTGACCTGAAGTAATTCGTCAAGGGAAATCAACATGGGTACCATCAGCATAAGATTGCCGAATGCAGCAGCCCGACAGATTGCCCTAAGCTGAGTTCTGAAAACATCTTGCCTTTGCAGGCAGAGCCGTATGCCCCGGTTGCCCAGGGCAGGATTCTCTTCTCTGGCTAAACCAAAGCAGGGAGCGTCTTTGTCTGCTCCAATGTCCAGAGTTCGTATCACCACTTTCCTGCCTTGCATTCCCAGGGCCAAACGGCGGTAAACCTGGAACAATTCCTCTTCGGAAGGAAAGTCTAAACGCCCCAGATAGGCAAATTCACTGCGAAACAAGCCTATGCCCTGACAATGGTGCTCGAGTACAGAATCCAGCTCTTCCGGGCTGCCAATATTGGCCAGGATTTCAATTTCCTCGCCGGTTTTGAGGTAAAAAGGCCTGTTGTCTGTGGCCGGCTTTTTGATTTTCTCCCGTTTGATTTCTTGGATAAACCGGTTTAGTAATGCCTTATCAGGATCCAGGTAAAACATCCCCGCGGAGGCATCCAGGGCCAGTATTTTGTTCTCATAAGTCTTGTCAGATTCAATGTCTGCCGAAATCAGGCAGGGCAATTTCATGGCGGCGGCCAGTATGGCCAGATGAGAATGAGCAGAGCCCCCACTCAGTACAATTCCCTGCAGCTGCGGTGAGCGCCATTGCATCAGCTCCCCCGGACTAAGATCTTTGGCCAGTAAAATAAAGGGCTCTTCGGGAGGATAAACGCTGGCAGATTGTCCGCTCAATATCGTATGCAGGCGTCTTGACAGATCGAAGATGTCTGCCGCTTTGCTGCGCATCTGCTCGTTTTCCATTCCCAGAAAGATTGCGGCAATTTTTTCCCCTCCTGCTTTGACCGCCTGAATTGCACTGAGATCTTTTTTGATAATTAGCTCTCTGACGACTTCCTCAAAATCCTCGTCCATCAACATCATCGTCTGGGCTTCGAAAATGGCGGCCTGATCTTTGCCCAACGAGGTAGCGCTTTGTTCTTGCAAATTTTGAAGTTGTACTCCGGCCTCTGAGCGGGCTTTATAAAACCGCTCCAGCTCAAAAGAAGGACTGTTGGTGTTTTCGACGACAATATTGGCAGAAACACAGGATGAAATAACGAGCACTTTGCCTGTGGCTTTTCCTTCAACAATACCAAATCCTTTTCCTGTGTACATAAGCTTATTTTTTTCGCAAACGCAGGATGACCTTATCCAGGGGCCTGATGTTCCTGCCAGGAAAACTTTCTATTCTGACATAATCGGCACTGTTGCAAACGACCATGGGAACAATGATGCTGTATCCCTCTTGTTGAATAGCCTGCGGGTCGAATTCAATCAGAGGATCTCCGGCTTTGACTTCAGCCCCCTGCTGCACCAGGGCTTTGAAATGTCTGCCCTTTAATTTTACCGTATCAATGCCGATGTGAATCAGAAATTCAAGGCCATCTTCGCTAAGCAGGCTCAGGGCGTGGGCCGTATCAAAGAGCACTTCGACTTTGGCATCAAAAGGAGCTACAACCAAGCCTTTGGAGGGCAGTATCGCCAGTCCTTTGCCCAGCATTTCCCCTGCAAAGGCCTCATCACCGCATTCGCTCAGGGGGAGAGTTTTGCCCTCGAGCGGGGATAAGATTTCTATGGTCTTGCCGAATCCAAACATTGCTAAGAATTTAGTCTGAGAAAGTATTCCAAGCCGTTTTTTTTAAAAACTGTTTATCAGAGTGCTGATTTAATATGTTGCCAGTGAGCACGAATGCCCGCTTTTAATTTAATACTGTCGTTAAGCTGGGGGCCGTTGTTTTCCCAGAGATTCAGACCGGGCTGGTTTTGTCCGAATTTGGGCAGGCTGCACCAGTTGTCACGTATGGTCATCCACGAAGAGGCTTCGTCCAGATAAATGTAATAACCCTGAGTTTTGTCGTGTACATATTCGGGATGATAAATATCGTGGACGTAATTTTCGGCAATCAGTGTTCCGGTTTGTGCCGACAAGGTGTACAATCCACCGCAGCTGTAGTTGTGTCTGCCGAAATGATGTACCTGATTGGCAATTATTCGGTTGTCTTTCATGCAGTTGTCCGTTCTGGTCCAACCCCAGCCCACACTAATGCCTGAATAGGGTAGCTCGCAGACTTCGTTGTGCTCAATCAGCACATCCTGAACATAGCCGGCCAGGATGCCGGGACAGCCCCAGTATTCGCTGCCGCAGTTGAATATATAATTGTCTTTTATAACTGCTTTGCGGCTTATTTCGCGCAGGTCTTTGGGCTGATAGGGCAGGTGAGTTTCTGTGCCGGGCTCCGAGAACCGGCCCATGACAATACCGCTGCCGGCAATATCCTGAAAGACGCAGCCTTCGATGCGGTCATCTGCGGAAGCTTCCAGGTAATCCAGTCCCGAGGCCCCCAGGTGTTCAAAACGACAGGCTTCGAAGACCGTGCTGTTAACGGCATATAATTCAACGGCTGCAGCCTGTCTGCCTATCCAGGCCTGGTTTTCAAGAGCAGCTTTGTCGGGCGTCCCCGGTTCTTTCAACTTATAAGCATCCAGCAGAAACATGCCAGCCTGCAATGGCACATAGCCTTGCAGTGAAGGCCGCAGCCAGTTGCTGTAGGCAAAACTCAGTCCATGGAAACGAATATGTTCCACCGGCCTGTCCAAAGAACCTTGCACACTGATCAGGGTTTCCAGTACAGGCACAACACATTCAGCCCGCTGCATATCCTGTCCCTTCAGCGGAATATAATACAGCAATGCCTGCTCTCGGTCGTGGTACCATTCTCCGGGTTCATCGAGCCATTCTATGGCCCGGCTCAAAATAAAGGGAGAATTGCCTTCTTGCGAGATAACGGGAGGCGGCCAGGGATGTTCAAATTCCAACCGGCTTTCGGGGGCATGGAAACTCAAGATCGCTTCCTTGTCTTTGATTAGAATATCTTTGACGCGCAAAATGGCTACTTCCCACATCTGATGGATGAAAAACTCCATTCCATCGGTAGTGACGAAGCTTTTTTGTTCGGGTGCTGGAATGTGAATCTCCTGTTTATCGTAATCTACCGCCAGGATGCTTTGCATATCAGAAGTGTCAGTATTGCCGGCAGCCCGGGCTTTTTGTCCGTTCACGTAAAATTGCCGGAAATCAATATCCCGGCCTCCGTACTTAGGAACTTTGGCCACCCGTACTTTTGAAGCAATGTTTTTGTTCATCCCTTTTACACTCTTTTTCAAAGGCTCCCAGCCTTCGATGCTGAGACCTCCACTGATGACTGCCTTGCCGTAGTGTTCTGCGCGAATCGTGGTTGGGCTGTCACGGCTGCCGGAGTCTTCGGGACGTATCAACAAAGTTTCGGGCAAGGTATAGCAGCCGTCTTTGAGTATAATTTCTATACCATTTTTTATGGAAGCATCACCAAGTCTTCTCATTTCTCTGGCTTTGCGCAAGGCTGCCTGTAAGCTGCCCAGGGCTTGTTGTTTTGTACCGGGATTTCTGTCAGAGCCCGAGGGCGACACCCAGATCTCTGCCGAAGAATAAGCTTTACAGCCGGCTGTAAGCAGGAAGAGAAAAAGGAGGAGTGATTTCATAGCGTGGTAAATTGTAAGAATAAAAAACAAAAATAGGAAAAGCCTTGGATTCTGCTCTGTAAAAAACGCAAAAAAGCTCCTTAATGCTTGCTTTCCTGCCAGATCATAATCAGAATCAGGCAGGCAAAGGCAGCCAGTGAACCCATCAGGTCAAAAAGCAAATCCATAAATTCTGCACCTCTGTAGGGTAAATAGTTCTGAATGAATTCAATCAAAGC
>JAAZGQ010000121.1 GCA_012511135.1 Bacteroidales bacterium
AAATTGAATTATACCTTGCCGAAAAGTATTATCCGCTTCGCATAAAAAGAAGCAAAGAAGAAGCTTATCGCAAAGCGGCTAAACTGGTTAACGATGCAGTGACTGAATATCGGAATAAATTTGGCATAAAGGGATCAGACCTGGATATCAAAGATATCCTTGCCATGGTGGCCTGTCATTTTGCTTTCGAAAAACTGGAATTTGAAAAGTCCTCAGACCAAAACATCCTTATGGAAAGTATTTCCAAACTGGATACAGAATTGGAAGAGATCTTTAAATAATTTCACTTAAACGACAAATTTCCGCACTACAGTTATCAGGATTACACACCTGGTATTGTAGTGTTTTTTATTATACCTAACACAACTATCTATGGACATAATGCATATAATTTATTTAGTATTGGCTTTGTCACTGGGCATCTTCCTGGGATGGCTGATTTTTCGGCATATTCTGAATGGGAAGTACCTCTACAAGATCAAAAAGGCCGAGCTGGAAGCAGAAGCTATCCGTAAGAACAAAATGCAGGAAATTAAAGATAAATTTTTTGCAATGAAAGCCGATCTGGAAAGGCAGATCACGCAAAGGAGCAACAAAGTTCAATCTTACGAAAACAAAGTCAAGCAAAGAGAAATGCAGTTGAATCAAAAACAGGATGAACTGCAACGTAAAAAAAATGAACTTGAAATCATTCGTGAAAACCTGGAAGCTCAACTGGAAATAATCGACCGAAAAAAACAGGAGCTGGACAAGCAACATCGCAAAGAAGTCGAACGTCTCGAAGCCTTATCGGGTTTATCTGCCGAAGAGGCAAAAGAAAGACTGGTGGAATCCCTGAAAGAAGAAGCCAAAACGGATGCCGCTTCGTACATAAACGAAATTATGGACGAAGCCAAAATGACTGCCAACAAAGAAGCCAAACGTATTGTGGTTCAATCCATACAACGCGTGGCTACAGAAACAGCCATCGAAAATGCGATCAGTGTATTTCATATCGATTCTGATGAAATCAAAGGCCGGATCATAGGTAGGGAAGGTCGTAACATACGAGCATTGGAAGCAGCTACAGGCGTAGAAATAATTGTAGACGATACTCCCGAAGCCATCGTTCTTTCGGCTTTCGACCCGGTCAGAAGAGAAATTGCCCGTCTCGCATTGCATCAATTAGTTTCCGATGGCCGCATACACCCGGCACGCATCGAAGAAGTCGTAGCTAAAGTACGCAAACAAATTGAGGAAGAGATCATTGAAACAGGTAAACGTACCACTATTGACCTGGGTGTTCACGGCTTACATCCGGAATTAGTCAGAATGATAGGCCGCATGAAGTATCGTTCTTCGTACGGACAGAATCTGCTGCAGCATGCCAGGGAAACCGCCAATCTCTGTGCCGTCATGGCCTCAGAACTTGGACTGAATCCCAAAAAGGCACGCAGGGCAGGCTTACTTCACGATATTGGAAAAGTACCCGATGATGAACCGGAATTGCCGCATGCACTTCTTGGCATGAAACTTGCAGAGAAATTCAAAGAAAAACCCGATATTTGCAACGCCATAGGGGCACATCACGACGAAATTGAAATGCAAACCCTGCTGGCTCCCATTGTTCAGGTCTGTGATGCCATATCTGGAGCAAGACCGGGAGCAAGGCGCGAAATCGTAGAAGCCTATATTAAAAGGCTTAACGATCTTGAACAACTGGCACTATCCTACCCCGGAGTTATCAAAACTTATGCCATTCAGGCAGGGCGGGAACTCAGGGTTATAGTAGGTGCCGAAAAAGTGGACGACAAGAATACCGAACAGCTTTCTGCAGAGATAGCAAAACGTATTCAGGATGAAATGACATACCCCGGTCAGGTAAAAATTACGGTCATCCGGGAAACCAGAGCCGTAAGTTATGCAAAATAAAAGGGGCCGATTGGTTTTGACAGCGGTCAAGACAGGTAGGTAAGCACGCAGTGCTACGGTAATATGCACTTTAATATCCTTACCAAAACAACAACTGGCGAAAACAATTACGCGCTCGCAGCTTAATCGAAGTATAGTAGATCTGAGCTTTATTTCTGCCACAGTGGCAGGAACGAGACATCACCCCGGTGCTGTGGTTCCGAAGCGGCCGGACATGGTGGTGCAGCAATATCGGAAATAGGCAAAGACAGGCTCCGTATTTTTGCCGAAATTTAAGGAGATAAGCTTTGAGTAGATAGCTTCGGTTTTGCTCAGGGCCGAAAAACAAAGCGAAGATAAGCGTGTAGAAAGCCTATTGGTTTTCCGTTTGGACGAGGGTTCGATACCCTCCGGCTCCACCAAAACATCCGTCAGACTGCAAGAGACAGTCTGGCGGTTGTTTTTTTTAATTCAATAATGGCTGCCGCGTCAAAACATGGCTTAACAATACTCATGGAATGTAAAGCTTTACCGGATTGGACTGATCAGCTGTTTTAACAAGATACAAGCCCCGTGGCAAGGCAATACTTACAGTTCCCTGAACAAGATTTTTGTAAACTATTCGCCCAAGCATGTCGTATATAACCAAGCTCTGCATCTGAGTTAATTGCAGGCCAAGCATCCCCTGAGCAGTCCAGATCAAAGGAGAACAATCCCTTGCCTGATTCAGGTCGGCAGCAACACTCTCGAATAAAACATCATCCACAAACAAGCCAATTGTATCGGTTAAACAAAGCGAAAACAACAATTGCACCCCGGCATCTTTCTTAAGTTCAAATTCATACACTTTCTTTTTCCATTCCTGTTGATTATTCAAGGTATCGTAGTCTGAATAAGCAGCATAAGAACTTCCGTTGTAAAAGCTGTTGCGGATACAGCCACTCCCTTTTGCATAATAACTGAGTTTGTAAAAACCAGTGTTTAACTCAAGAGGAGCTGAACTAAAACGTACATGGGTTTTTTGAGTACGAACCAAACGGCAGGAAGATACACCGGAATGCGCCTCAGTACTTTGATAAACTGATGTCTCCGGGATACTACTGGCAGAACCGAACCAATGGGCAGGTAAATTATTCTCCCAAACTTCAAAACCCGTGTTCATCAACAAATTGTTTGAATCAGAAACATAATCCTCTGACGATTTGACTTTTACCGATAATAAAACAAGGCAGAAGCAAAGCGCTACCGGTAAAAAGCGGCTCCTTTTTTGCCCTAAAAAGATAGATAAACTCATAACAGTATAAATTTTTAAATTAAACATAACACCAGAATTATCTGATTAAATTCGGGCAAATATACTGTTTAATTTTTATTTATATACCGTTTCGTTTATTTTTTCGTAATATATTATTAATACTATTCAAATAAATCCTGATTCAGTGCAGACCAAAGGAGATCCTTTAATTCGGTCAAGCCTGTCTGACTGACAGAAGATATCAAGACTGAGGGAATTTGAGGCAGTTCTTTAACGATAGCAGTTGCCAGCTCCGCGTCAAGCATATCCGCTTTAGTAATGGCGAGAACTCTGGCTTTATCGAGCAATTCGGGGTTGTATTGCCCCAGTTCGTTTATTAAGATATTGTATTCTTCGATAATATTTGTACTGTCACAGGGAATCATAAACAAAAGCACTGAATTCCTTTCGATGTGGCGGAGAAAGCGCAGACCAATTCCCTTTCCTTCGGAAGCTCCTTCAATAATCCCCGGAATATCAGCCATTACAAAGGATAAACCATCACGATAGGACACTATGCCCAAATTGGGCTCAAGTGTAGTAAAGGGATAGTCTGCAATTTTGGGTTTGGCGGCCGATACTACCGAGAGCAAAGTTGATTTGCCGGCATTAGGAAAACCAACCAAACCCACATCGGCCAATAATTTCAGTTCCAGGACAACGCTGCGTTCTTCCATTGCTTCCCCGGGCTGTGCAAATCGAGGAGCCTGATTGACTGCTGTTCTAAAATTCCAGTTACCCAAGCCTCCACGGCCTCCTTTCAAAAGTATGGCTTCCTGCCCGTCTTCGTTTATTTCACAAAGAAATTCTCTGGTGTCGGCATCGTAAGCAACTGTCCCCAGAGGCACATCAATAATTTTATCCTCGCCCGAACGTCCTGTACTTCTTGAGCCGGTGCCGGAATGCCCATGTTCGGCAAAAACGTGTCTTTGATAACGCAAATGGATCAGGGTCCAGTAATTTCGGTTTCCACGCAAGATAACATGCCCGCCCCGGCCTCCGTCTCCTCCGTCCGGTCCACCTTTTGCGATGTATTTTTCCCGGTGGAAATGAGTTGATCCTGAGCCGCCATTACCGGAACGGCAATAGATTTTTACGTAATCGACGAAATTACTTTCTGCCATTAGTTCATTTATTTGTAATTTGAAATGCAACGGCTTATTTCAGCAAAGGTACCCTCTACGGTTCCAGTTCCCGGGATCGGCTGATATAAACCTTTGTTTTTATAATATTCAATGACGGGAGCCGTAATTTCGTGATACACCTCTATGCGTTTCATTATGGTTTCGGGATTATCATCAGATCGACCGGAGGTTTTGCTTCGAAACAACATCCTCTGCTGCAGCACTTCGTCTGTCACCTGTAAATCCAGTAACATAGCGATACTTTTCTTTCTGCTGCCTAATATTTCTTCCAGAGCCTCAGCCTGAGCAATGGTTCTGGGAAATCCGTCAAATATTACTCCGTTCTTGTCTTTTAAACTATCGATGGTTTTTGATAAAATGTTTATAATCCATTTGTCAGGGACTAAATTGCCCTGGGAAATGTAAGATTGAACGACTTTACCCAATTCTGTTCCAGCGGTCATTTCGGCACGCAAAAGATCTCCGGTGGAAAGATGTTCCAAACCAAATTTTTCGGCAATTAACGCACTTTGAGTCCCTTTACCTGAACCAGGGCCTCCAAAAATAACAATATTCAACATGTCCTTTAAAAATTTTATCCTCTATATAATGCCCAAATCCTCGACAGATTCAGGACTTTAATTCATAAATAGCTTCCAGATTTCGTCCGTAACCTCCATAATCCAATCCATAACCTACTAAAAAAACATTTGGCAAACTGAAGCCTACATAATCCAGCTCTAGTTCAGAATTCAAGGCCTCAGGTTTTAAAGCGCAAGTGGCCACATGCAACTCTGCCGGTTTCTTTGCCTTTATTTCATCTAGCAGTCTGCTCATAGTTAAACCACTGTCCACTATATCTTCGAGAATTACTATGCAACGATCACGCAGTGATTCTTTGAGGCCTATCAGTTTATTGAGCCTTCCGCTGCTTTGAGTACCACAATAGGAGGCGTATTTCACAAAACTTATTTCGCAGGGAATGTTGATTTGTTTCAATAAGTCGGCTGCAAACATAAAGGCCCCGTTGAGCATAACCAAAAACAAGGGATTTTTTCCGGCCATATCCCTGTTTATCTGCTGAGCCAATTCGGAAACCCTTGCCCGGATCTGTTCGGCAGAAATAAGCATTGTAAAGCTCCGGTCTTTTACCTGAACTGTTTTCATGAATCACAGAATATGCTCAAAGAAGTTACGAAGATACAAAAAAATGACAGCCCTGAAATTGCTCGGGAAATATTTTTTACATTTGTATTATATCTGCACATATTTTAGAATTTAAAATCAGATTATAGCACTAAAAAATGGCCCTATGCATTTACACTACTGCCCAAATCAGACAAATAGATGCTGATACGATTCAACTAGAAGGCATTTTATCTGCTGAGCTGATGCAAAGAGCTGCATTTGGCCTTTTTGAGCGTATCAAAACACATATTACAGCCGAAAAGAGTATCCTGGTTCTGGCAGGGCCCGGAAACAACGGAGGAGATGCCCTGGTCTTGTCCCGCTTGATGCTGGAAGCGGGTTTTCGGCTCAGATGTATTTTATTGAGCGGCAATAAACAGCTTTCGAAAGACTGTGCTTTGAACGCAGAAAAATTGCAGGCTCTGTATCCTTCTTCTTTTGTATTGAAAGCCGGGGCCGAAGATCTGGAAAAAGAGGCTCAAACAGATTTCATCATAGACGGCCTCTTTGGTTCCGGACTAAACAGAGCTTTGGAAGGAAATTTTGCCCGAATTGTGCACTGGCTGAACAAGCAAAAAGCTATACGCATCTCTATTGATTTACCCTCAGGCCTATACGGAGAAAACAACCGTACAAATATCCGGGAAAATATTGTTCACTCAGATCTGGTTCTGGGTATACAATTTCCCCGTCTGGCCTTTGTGTTGCCCGAAAACGAAGATTACATAAAGGAATGGGAACTTTCGTCACTTAATTTCCATCCACAAGCAATTGGCCGGCAAGAAGTTCACTATTCTTTGGTAGAACAAACTGACTTTAGAGCTATTTTGCGGAATAGAAAAAAATTTAGCCACAAAGGCCATTACGGACATGGCCTGCTGATTGCCGGCAGCGCCGGTATGTCGGGAGCCGCCATTCTGGCAGGACGTGCCGCCCTGAGGGCAGGACTCGGCCTGCTGAATATCAGAGTACCTTCGGCAGTGTATACTTGTGTTCAAACCGCTATTCCCGAAGCCATGGTAAGTATCGATCCTGTTTCCGAAAACTCTTTTTCCTCGCTGGAAAATCTGGATACGGACAGCTTTACTGCCATTGCCATCGGTCCTGGCCTGGGAACAGGACAAAATCAAACTCAAGCCCTGAAGACATTATTGCAACAAACTAAGCTTCCTCTGGTAATTGATGCGGATGGCCTCAACATTCTGGCCGGAGAGCCTGCTTTATTAAAACTGTTGACCCCCGGTTCTATTTTAAGCCCTCACCCTAAGGAGTTTGACCGATTGGCCGGAAAATCGACTTGTGGCTACGAGCGCCTCGAAAAAGCCAGGGCTATTGCCATAAAACATCAGATTTGCCTAATTCTTAAAGGCCATTACAGCTGCAGCATTTTTCCGGACGGCAGCTGTCATTTCAACAACACCGGTAACGCGGGAATGGCAACGGCAGGTAGTGGTGATGTGCTGAGCGGAATTTTATTATCTTTGCTCGCTCAAGGCTATTCACCTGCTCAAACTTGCCTGCTGGGGGTTTATCTTCACGGCCTGAGCGGAGATCTGGCTTTAAAAGAGCAATCAGAAGAAAGCCTGATGGCAGGGGATCTGATCCAACATCTGGGTCAAGCTTTCAAACATATAAAAGGACAACTATGAAATAATGAATTTATGAAAAAACAGCTGTTTCTATTGATACTTCTTCTCGGTATATCCGGGAGCCTTACTGCACAGATTCAAAGTCGTATTGTAGAAGGACCAATTCCTTATGATGCATTTAGCTATCATCTTCCAAAAACCGTGTTCCAAATACGAGTAACGAGCAAAACCATACACGAGGAACCCGGTATTTATGCCAGGTATTCCGAAAGATTACTTGGTATCAGTGACATAATAACTACCGAAAAGCTAAGTAACGAACTTGTTTCGTTGGAATTAGACACATATACGGTGCCCGACCACAAACGGGTGTATTACATACAGGCTGTCACACCACAGGTCCGAAAAAAAAGAGCAGAAAGCGCTCAGACTCCTGAGCTTAATCTTCAATTCAGCCCCGAAGGCATTCTATGCGCTGTCAATATGGAAGCCTCTTCTACCAAAGTCTACTCCGGCAAAACGGCACAAGCAAAAGCAGTCACTCCTTGTCCGGAAAATGCCAAAGAAAACAGCACCAGTTCTGCTTTGTCTATTCACACACAGGATATGCAGCTTTCCGGTTCTTCAATTCGCATGGCTGAATTGGCAGCCAAACAAATTTTCGAATTAAGAGAAACCCGTCTCAGCCTCATACAGGGAGAATTAAACTCTATGCCTCAGGATGGAGCCTCGTTGGAAAGAATGCTTACTGAACTCAATCGCATGGAATGGCTTTATACTGAATTATTCACAGGGACTCGCAAGCAAAGTATTCAAACACAGGTTATTGAATACACACCGGACAAAATCCCCAGTTACGAGGTTCTGTTTCGCTTCTCAACTCAAAAAGGAATAGTAGACAAAGACGATCTTAGCGGTTATCCTGTACATTTTTTGGTACACAATCCTGAAACGGATGTAATAAACCAACAAGAGGACAGCACAGACAAGATCGGCAATGAAATACCAGAAAAAACCTGCGGTTTGTATTATTATCGCCCCAACAGGGTTGGCATAAGCGTTTTAAAAGGCCAGGAAATTCTATACAGAGATAATTTTGTAGTAGCACAATTTGGCGATCTGATGGAATTACCTTCCTCTGAAAAGCTAATGGTGGAACTCGATCCCGAAACCGGCGCGATAGTTCGTTTCAAAAACAGATAAAAAAAATTCCGGGATGCAACCGCACCGAACTTGTTTCGGCCTGCCGGGTGCAAAAAAAAGCGAGCCTATGCTGTTTACGATAGACCCGCTTTTTTTATGTCAATTCAATTCGGCTTAGAATCTTATTGAATTATAGTTTATTAGCTGAACCCAAGACATTAATCAATTTATGTTTATACAACTCCTTGAGCGAATCGCGGGCAGGACCCAAGTATTTGCGCGGGTCAAATTCGCCGGGTTTAGTAGCCAACACTTCACGAACAGCAGCTGTCATAGCAATACGGCCATCGGAGTCTATATTGATCTTGCATACGGCCGACTTTGTGGCTTTGCGCAACTGATCTTCGGGAATTCCAATGGAATCCTTCATGGCACCGCCGTATTTATTAATAACGGCTACCAAATCCTGAGGAACAGAAGAAGAACCGTGCAAAACAATGGGGAAACCAGGAATTTGCTTTTCAATTTCTTCGAGAATATCGAAACGCAAAGGAGGCGGAATTAAAACACCATTGGCATCGCGGGTACATTGTTCCGGAGTGAACTTATTGGCTCCATGGGAAGTTCCGATAGAAATAGCCAATGAATCTACACCGGTTCTGGTAACGAAATCAATTACTTCTTCGGGGCGGGTGTAATGACTGACGGCTGATGAAACTTCATCTTCGACTCCTGCCAGTACGCCTAATTCCCCTTCGACAGTAACATCGTGTTTATGAGCGTATTCTACTACTTTCTTTGTCAGGGCAATATTATCTTCGTAGGAATGATGAGAAC
>JAAZGQ010000122.1 GCA_012511135.1 Bacteroidales bacterium
CAAAATGGCCTTTAGCAAGATCTCTTTCTTTGGACCTCTTATCCTTACAGTCGGTCTGATCACATTCGCCTTTTCCACCATCCTTGGATGGTCCTACTACGCGGAAAAAGCCATTGAATACCTTGGCGGCAAAAAAGTCATAAAGGTATACCGATTGGTGTGGGTGGCCGCTGTTTATGCGGGCTCGGTAGTCAACCTGGCCATGATATGGAACATTGCCGACTGTATGAATGCCCTCATGGCCATCCCAAATCTTATATCCCTCCTGTTACTGAGCGGTGTGTTGGTTAAAGAAACAAACAAATACCTCTGGAGCGGCAACCTGGACGAGAAATCATAGTTTGCTGGGAATTTTAATTCTGTCCGTGTGTGAAAATGCTATTTTAACGAAGCATATTTAGTTATTTATTGCTATTTATAAAAAGCATTTTGTATCTTTGCAGAAAAATAATTATATGGAAAGTTTAATAAAAATTTATCTGCGGCTATTGCAGGAGACAGATGCAAAAACTTTTCGTTACCTCTATCAGAATATTGATTGGGATGAGCGTTGTATTGCCATTATCGGCGCTAAAGGCGTTGGAAAAACAACAATGCTGCTTCAACATATTAAGCATACTTTTGCGAACAAAAACGAAGCACTTTTTGCGAGTTTGGACAATACTTGGTTTGCCAATCACAGTATTTTTGACTTGGCTGACGAGTTTTATCTGAACGGCGGAACACATTTGTTTCTAGACGAAATTCATCACTACCCTAATTGGGCAACCGAAATTAAAAATATTTACGACAGTTTTCCTAAACTGAAAGTTGTTTTTACCGGCTCTTCGCTTTTGCAGATTTACAACTCAACGGCGGACTTATCAAGAAGAGTTGTTTATGAGAAATTGGAGGGCTTGTCTTTCAGAGAATTTTTAAAATTTGAAAAAATGGGCGATTTTCCTGTGCTTTCAATGAAAGAAATTGTTGAAAATCACCAAGATATTGCTTTTCGGATTACAGAAAATCTAAAAATAATACCCTTATTCAAAAAATATTTGAAAAACGGCTATTATCTATTTTACAAAGAAGGTTTAAGTAAATACGAAATAAAATTGCAGGAAGCGGTAAATAATGTTATTGATATTGATATTCCTGCCATAGAAAATATTGAGTTTGAATCGCGGCACAAATTAAAAAGGCTATTGGCAATTCTTTCAACATTAGTACCCTACACACCAAATATTACAGATTTGAGCGTGGCAATAGACAGCAATAGAAACAATACCGTCAAATATTTATTCTTGTTGGCAAATGCAAAATTGCTGAATTTGGTTTCATACAAAAACAAAACGATTGGCGATCTGACAAAGCCCGATAAGGTCTTGCTGAATAATACAAATTTATCATACTTATATGGCGACAATGCAAACATTGGCAGTGCAAGAGAAACATTTTTTGTTAATCAGTTAAATGCCGTTGCAAATGTTATACTTGCGCCGCAGGGTGATTTTATGGTAGATAACTACACTTTTGAGATCGGCGGAAAGAAGAAACCTTTTGATCAAATAAAAGATATTTTAAATAGTTTTGTCGTAGCCGATGATATTGAAACAGGACACGGAAACAAAATCCCGCTTTGGCTGTTTGGAATGTTGTATTAAAATGCCCACCCAAGCCCAACGCTCAGGCTGTTAGCCAGGGGTGAATCTTTTTGTGCCAGAAGATAGGCGGCGTTCAGAGATATTCCAAGAAACTGGATACCCAAGCCAACCGAAGCATAA
The DNA here is from genome assembly GCA_012511135.1 of Bacteroidales bacterium. Taxonomy (GTDB): domain Bacteria; phylum Bacteroidota; class Bacteroidia; order Bacteroidales; family UBA1402; genus UBA1402. The sequence continues at coordinate 1,764 of JAAZGQ010000122.1, forward strand.
CTGGGGATGACTTTCAGTTCATCGCCCAAGTGATAGCCCGCCCGGACGAAAGCTATATTCTTGAACGCGTATTCGACTCCAATGCCGCCTATAATGCCCTTATCACCTGTCAGATGGTAGTCGCCTTCCACACTAAAGGACACACGGTGCATTTCCGCAATGCGCAGGTTGTAAGCTGCACCGGCCTTAATGAGAGATGGTAGGGGATAGTCATCATAGCCGAAGTTCATTTTATTTCCGAGATTGGTGACGGCAGCCGCAAGACTGAAATTTTTTATTTGATACATCAGTGCAATGTCTGCGGCAAATGCGTTGTCTTGATAATTTTCTGCAATGGTTGATTGGATAAAACGGGCATTAACACCAATAGAAAAACCTTTAGTTAACCGGTAAGCAGCTCCCATTTCAACTGTATATTCTTTGGGGGTGTAGGAGCCGGTCAAGGCGCCTTGGCTGGAGGAAATGTTATAAGGCTGGTGGGTAAAAAACCGACCAGCCAGGCCTATGCCCAGATTCTTGCCAATCTTGCCAAATCCAGAGGCACCTATCAAAGTGTTGTCCGCGGCGTCGGGCTGCCACATTCCGTAAGAAGCACCAGCTGACAGCTTGTTTTCAGATAGAGCCATTGCTGCGGGATTAGTATACAGAGCGAACACTTGTGCATCTAAAGCCAGAGAGGCCCCAGCCATACCCATAGCACGTGTATCGGGAGACAAATTTACGAATGAAGCGGTCTGTGCTGCAATAGGTAGGGTAACGACAAAAAATATGATGGAGATAATTGTTTTTTTCATGATGGAGTGGCTATAATTTAACTACGTTCCCGCGGATTTGCTTGTTATCGAATTTGATGATAACCGTATAGGTGCCGGCGCTCCATGCTGTTGTATTAACCTGGACGGGGTGGAAGGGGGATACGTTTCCTTTTGTTTCAAACACCTTGGCGCCCGTAACGGTAAAAATGGCAATGTCAACCAGCTGCTCTTCTCCCATGCGGATGTTCAAAACGTCCGATACAGGATTTGGGTACAGATCAAAATCCTGTTTACCGTCCCTGAGCAACACAGTAAAATTGGTTTGGCAGCTGGCGCCTAAGGCGTCTTTGGCAGTAATTGTCAAAGTGGTAGTACCAAACCAGTTTCCCTGGAGCGTAAGAATGTCTTCGTTGAACGTTGGTTTCACAATGATGGAGGTCGATGAAGAGGCTATCTCATACGTGAGAGTTTCTCCGTCATCGTCTGCAAAATAATTTTTCATGTCCAGCGTTACGGATTCGGATTTATTTTTCATATAGACATTATTGGGCACACCAATGACATGTGGTGCTGTATTAGGCAGGATGGTATAGGATATGGATTGGTTGGTCACGCCTCCGTAGGGATCCGAGACGGTCAGTATGGCTTCATACGTTCCGGCTGATGTATATGGACCATTGATGGTTACCGTAATTACGTTGTCGTTCCGGGCAGCTGAAGCTGCATTGGATCCGCCCTCAAATGTGGCAATAATGTCGTGTCCGTCGGGATCAGAAATCTCAAAAGCCAGCTTTTTTGTTTCAAAAGCTTTCAAAGTAACCGAAGTACCGTTCTTGGACGTAATGACAGGGTTATTGTTTTGTTGGGTGTTGTGGGATATTTGTTTGGAAAGTGGGGCGCGGTGAGCAAAATTATCGTAGCTGATTATCCGAAAATAATAGGTCTGATCGAATGCAAGATTTCTCAAGGTGGTGGATACAGTATCCCCTACATCCAGGATACCGGTACGACAGGAAACAAGGTGTACATCGTCCGACCTGTTGTCGGGATCCAAATCCTCCAGAGAACGCCGGCTGTAATAGAGATCATATCCGAAAGCCTTTCCACTGTCTACGTCGGCAGGTACCAGCCATTTCAGGGTGATGGCATTGGATATGGAGGAAGCCCAGATATCACTAACCGGATTGGGGGAATTGGGTCCTTCTTTGCTCAGACATTTGTACGCGTCTATCAGACCGCTTCCCAAACGCCCAACGTAGGCGGAATTATATTCGTCAATATTTGTTGTGTTGCTTATCAAAATATCCCAAAGCATATCGTTGGTGAAACCCACTTTACCAAATTGGGAAACCACCAGGGCTGCAATGCCCGATACGTGCGGACAAGCCTGTGAGGTGCCCATCATGCCACCGTAATTGTTGCCGACTATAGTACTCCGTATGGTGTACACTTCATTTCCGATTTGAGTGCCTCCCGGTGCAGCAATATCAATCCATTTCCCATAGTTGGAGAAGGAGGCTTTCCGGAACGCCGGACCAATGGCAGATACTGCCATCACTTTTTCGTACATGGCCACAGCTGCCTGGCTGACGTTGTCGTTGCCGGCTGCAAAGAGTACGATACCTCCCCGCATGGGTCCTGTCTGGATTCCATTCTCGTCAATACCAGCAAATTCGATGAAATAATCAATCGCTTCCTTCAGTGATTGCGGAAAATATTCGGGATCTTCAAAACCCCAACTGTTTTGGCTGATAACAGCTCCGTTATCGGCTGCATATTTGAACGCCCGTTCGTTATTGGCTTTATCGGTGCCTTCTGTCATAATTTGGCAACTCATAATTCGGGTGCCCTGTGTTTTGCCGTTCCCGCCAGCTATCCCGCAGACGCCAATACCGTTATTGTTAACAGCACTCACGATGCCGGCTACGTGTGTTCCGTGGTTCTCAGGAGAAATGTCACCGGCAAAGGCCCCATCGGAAGTAAAACAAAAATTGTATCCATAGATATCGTCCACATAACCGTTCTGGTCATCGTCAACACCTTCCGTGCCGTAATATTCAGCCTCATTAACCCACATATTGCTTGCCAGATCTTCGTGCTTCCAATCTACCCCACTGTCTGTAATGGCTACAATGACATCACTGCTGCCGGTATTGACTTCCCAAGCATTAAATAAGTTGATGTCCGATCCGCTCAGGTATTTACCGTCCTCGGAACCGGGGTTATAATAATGCCATTGCTTACTCAATTGGGGGTCGTTAAAGGGGTAGGGAACTTCTGTTGGCCGGATACCTTTAATGAATTCAACGTATTGTACGCCCTCCAAGTGGGTAAAGTCAGTGGCCGCCTTTGTTAGGGGGACATTTGGATCGAAGCTGATGTCGTACCAAAGATGCAAGCCCTTGGCACGGGTGCGGGCCTCAAATTTACCGCAATAGGGGAAGGTGCGTTCAATGGAAACGATGTTTAAGTCCGGAAAAAGCCTGCCTAAAGAGGCAGTGTCGGTGAGCTCTTCGTCCATTTTAACCCGGATATAACCTTTCAGCACGGTGCCGGATTCGGGGACCATGACCTGAGGTGTTGTTTCAGGTATATTTTCTGTCATAGGTATATTGCGCTCACAGCTTACAGCCAATAGCGTGGCAATTAGGATTCCAAAAAATTTAATACGCATACAAAGGAGGTTGATACAATATCCAAAGGTAGCAAAGAATATTTAGACAATAATAACAAAGGCCGGGTTTATAAACCCGGCCTTATGTAAGAAGAAAGAAAGATTACAAATAATCTTCCAGGTTTGGTCCTCCCGGGAATGACAGAACACAGGGGTATTTGGTTCCAAAGCCACCTATACCGTCGATATACCAGTAAGGATAAAACCATACAACTTTATCTGTGCGATCAATTTGGCTTTTTGCATCATCAGCCGCATACGTCGCACTCAGAGAGGAAGGAAGGTATGCCTTGATGTCGGTGCCGGCTCCATCATAGATAAGACCGCAGTACCAGAAGGTACCCCAGGATACATTCAAATCATTCGGCAATACCCAGAATTCAATGTAGGCACTCCTGTTGGTTCCAATGTTGGCTTCACTCCACGATGCAATCAGTTGGTTAGTGTTGGCGTAGGGGTTCATAATCCGATAACGTTCAAAACCTTCTGCTTTCAACACTTCTACTGGTTGGATACCGTAGCTGGAAGCACTCATCAATGCCAGATTGTCAAACCATTGACCCATACCCAAGGATACCCATGTATAGGCTTTTGCGAGCGTTAAAGAGGTAGTCATAATGGCTACATTTTTGTTGGCGAAACTTTCATCGATGCTCAAACTGCCTTTAATTTGGGCGCCAACAGGCATCTTTGAAACGTTTATTGACAAAATAGCAGTGGTTTCGCCGGCAGCAAAGGAAACGGAGGCAGGTGCAGTAATGCTTGAAGGAAGAGTGCTGGTGATGTTAACCGTAACGGCATTTTCGGGCGTATTACGTGAAAGTACAATGTCGATGGAAGTTTGCGCAGCGGGAATGGATGTGGCGTTGATGTTCGCTTGTGTGAAAGAAACTTCAGAAACTTCTACAGGAGTATAGGTTTCTTTCAGGTTCTCAACATTACAAGAGGAGAACAAAATAAGCGATAACGCTATGCCTGATGCAATTTTAAATATATTCTTCATGGTGAATTTCTTTTGAGTGTAAACAAACATGCAGTTATTGAGCAGGATTCAAACTGGGATCATCTCCGTAATTACCTTCGGCAGCACTTCCCAGAGGATTTTGAACCATGAGAGGATTGGCATCTATTTCAGCGGAGGGAATCGTCAAAACCCAGTCAAACGTTTCAGGATCGGAAAAATGAAGGTCCTGGCGCAGTCCGGCTGTGGGATGTCCCATACTGCTGGTACGTTCAAAGCCTTGGCGGAGGCGTTTGATGTCATAAATACGACCGTATTCGCCCCAGAGTTCAATACGACGCTGCAGGATGATTTCTTCCAGCAGAGAGCCGGTTTCGTTAGTTGTAAGAGTGCCTAAGGCTGTTCCGGTCTTGGAAGAGCAGTTGTAGCCCGGTTGACGGTATGTCATGAACTCATTCAGAACGTTTTGGGCTTCGGATTCCCGGCCCAGACGAAGGGCGCATTCAGCTATGGTCAGGTACATTTCCGGAACGCGCATGAAGATGTGGTCAGCACCGGTTGTGGGATCGGATACATCAGCAAACAAAAACTTGTATTGCTGATATCCTTTGGTTTTACCATCTTCAAGTGTTTCATAGTTCCACCAAACCTTACGGGCGTCTGTGTCACTGATTTTATTGTATAACCATGCGCTGCAGCATTTGCGGGAAGCTTTTCCGTAACCGCCAAAAGCGATATCCATATGGGCAAGGAATTGTGGGTTGGTTGTACCTTGGGCGGTGATTATTTCAGCACCCCACAGAACGTCGGTTGCACTGGCGTTGTTATACCCGGCGTTCACTACTTTGGTAAGTTTCTTAGAACCGCTAATGGCAATCTTGGCTGCATCATAAGCCGTTTGGTAGTCACCCATTGTCAAAGCAATACGGGCTTTAATTCCGTTGGCTACAAAACGGTCGATGTGGGTGATGTGCTTTTGTGCTTGGCCTTGGCTTAGTAATTCGCAAGCATGGTTTATATCGGCCATCGCTTGAGCGTATACTTCACGGTTGGTGGAACGGGGTTTCCCTTCTGTTCCGGCAACAGTGGGTTCAGTGAAGAGGGGAACACAGAGGCGGTCTTCGTGCCCAATATAACTACGTGCGAAAGTCATGGCCAGGTAATGGTAAGCATAAGCACGGAGAGCATAGGCGTTGCCCATGATATATTTAACATCTGCTTCCGAACCAATCATGGTTTCTTCCGCAGCAATAATATAGTTGACGTTGGCTATTAATTTATAATAATAGTTCCAGCAGTCATAGGAGCGCCAGCCGCCGCTCGTATATCTTGATTTAACGTTGTATGTGTAGTCGTACCAGAACCATCCGTTACCGGAGGCGGCCTGTACCATGTCTTCACCCATCAGGTCGCCCATCAAGGCATAAGATTGAGGGCCGAATGACTGGTGGTAGTTACTTGTGGTAGTTGAACCCCATTGCCAGAAGAAACGGTATGTGCCGTTCAGGGCCATCAGACCTCCTTCAGTGTTTTCCAGCATAAAGTCACCGGAAACAGCAGTGGTAGGAGTCGTATTCAAAGCTTCTTTGTCGCAAGAAGTTGTGAATGCTAATGTAGCAATAGCTGCTAATAAGAATATTTTTTTCATAGTCATCTGTCTCCTTATGTTAGAAATTAATATCTATACCACAAGAGAACGTCCGGACTGGAGCATAACTCCAACTGGTGCCTCCTGTAAAGTCGTACTGTGTATCCATACCGTTCAAGTGACTGAACATAGCTATGTTATCGCCCATCAGAAAAACACGGAGGGCACCAATGTTTGCCTTCTTGGTCCATCTGGCAGGGAGCGTATAGCCCAATTGAATGGATTTGATCGCAAAGTAAGAAGCGTCAACCAACCATTTGTCCACGTTGGTCAGACGGCCGGAACCAATCATAACGGCCGGAACGTCTGTAACGTCGCCCGGTTTTTGCCAACGACGGAGGATATTCTTGTTCCATGTATCACCCCCGTAAGTAGCTTCCATTGAACTTTGGTAAAGACTTTCGTAAATGTGACCTCCGTAAGAAAAAGTAGTCAGGAAAGAAAAGTCAACCGGACCCATTTGAAAATCGGAACCGAAAGATCCTTGGAACTTAGGATCGCGGCTATCCAAATAATATTTGGAATTGGTGGCTTGTGTTTCATTAGAGGTGATGTAGTCGGAACCTTCAATGCGTTCTCCTTCCTCGTCTTTTTCGTAAGCCCAGTAAAGTTGTCTGCCGGTTGCAGGATCAACACCGGCGCACTTGGTTATATAATAGGTGTAAATAGGCATACCTACCTTAATAACGCGAACGCCAGAGGTAATGGTATTGTCGTCGGTCAATTTTACGACTTTGTTCCAGTTTTTATAAAACATAACGGTAGAACTGGCGCGGAAGTTTTTCTTGTTAAGCCAGTTTACGGTTGCAGTCATTTCAATACCGTTGTTGGTCATTGAGCCTACGTTGGCGTTATATCCGGTGAATCCGGTAGACATAGGCATGGGAAAAGAGAGCAACATATCGTCGGTGGTAGAACGGTAGTGCTCAACACTAAGATTCAATACACGGTTGAACAGCAATGCGTCTAAACCAAAGTTCCATGATTTTTTCTTTTCCCATGTTACGTTTTTGTTTTCCAAAGAGGAAACCAGAGCTCCGGGATTGGTGGCGTTGGGCCATGTCAGGTCATAAAATGATTGCCAGGCATAGTAGGAATCCAAGGCATCGTTACCTAAAGAACCGTACGATGCTCGCAGTGACATGTTGTTGATCCAACTGGCATTCTTCATGAAGTTTTCTGCCGAAATCCGCCAGGAAGCTCCAACTGACCAGAATTGCCCCCAACGGTTATCTTTATAGAAACGTGAGGAACCATCTGTACGCCAAGTGCCTTCCAGATAATACTTGTCGTCAAAATCGTAAGCTAAACGGCCGAAGTAGGATTCAATATGGTAGGCCTCAAGGTAGGAGTTATTGTCCGTTACGTTAACGGCCGGTGCCAACTCAGTGATGCCCGGATATACTTTAGTACGTTCAGCATATAAATAGGAGTACCCGTAGTTGTAGTACTCATGACCGGCCTGAGCCAATACATGGTGTTTTTCAAACCTGCGGTCGTATTTCAGAATCTGGTTTAACGTATAGGAGAAAGTACGGGTGTTGTATTTTGCTATACTTCCTTCAGTGGAAGTGCCGTCACCGTGGTAGGGATTATAATATGAGGAGATGTTTCTGTTAACCAGGTCTGCTCCAAAGTTGATGGTGAAGGAAAGGCCTCGTAAGGCACCCATGGCTTCGTTGTCGCCGCCCAACATTAAATACGTGCGTACGCCGGCGTTATCCCGGGAAGTTCTGTATTCATTGTCATACAAGTCACCGATTACGTTGAAACGGGATGCTTTGGGACGGCCGTTCATGCCATAATCATACAGGCGTTTGCCGTTTTCGTCCAATACGTCAGTCCCGTCCAGGTTCTTTTCGTAAACGGGATAAATAGGAGCCATGAACTGAGCAGTGTACCAGGCATTACCCGTCTGGGTGCCCGAATACTGAGAAGAATTGGAGTCAGTAAAGGCGTATGAAGAGTTCAATCCTATAGATAACCATTTAGTAACGTTATGGTCTACGTTGACACGTGCGGAATAACGGGAGAACAGCGTGGTAATCAACACGCCCTGATCTTTCAGATAGCCCAATGACAGGGCGTATTTAGTTTGCTCGTTTCCCCCGGTAACATTTACAAGGTATTCCTGACGGAGAGCTTTCTGGTTGGTGAGCTCATTCATCCAATCTTCATCCCATGCGGAAACGGCATCGTCCATTAGCAATCCGGTGGCAGGGTCTATGACGGAGTTCCATGAGTAGTTTTTATACGGGTTATACAATTCGCCACCCATGGTCTTGCCCATGTCTGAGGCTGCCAAAGATTTAGCTTCGTCCATACTGTAGCCACCCTGGGTATAGTATTTGTTCTTCAAGGCTTCGTAGGTCAATTCCACGAATTCTTTCTGGTTAACCATATCATACCTTTTTAAAGAACGGGATTGCCAGCCAACCTGACCTTTGAACGATACGTTTGCTTTGCCGTCCGAACCGCGTTTTGTGGTAATCATTACCACACCATTGGCACCACGGGCGCCATACAGGGCACTGGCCGAGGCGTCTTTTAATACGGTCATATTTTCAATGTCGTTGGGGTTGATGGAAGAAATATTCCCGTCAAAAGGAATACCGTCCACAACATACAACGGGGAAGATGAAGCATTAATGGAGCCATAGCCGCGAATTCGGAGGGAAGCACCTTCTCCGGGCTGGCCGCTACCGGATGTTGTGATTACACCGGCAACCAAACCTTCAATAGCTTTTGTTACGTTAGATACAGTACGTTTACTGATTTTTTCGCTTTTCACTGTGGCAGCCGATCCTGTAAAGGATGATTTTTTTGCAGTACCGTAAGCAACAACAATTACGTCATCTAGAGCGATGGCGTCCGGATACATGGTTACGTCTACAATAGCGCGGCCGTTGAGTTCAGCAGTAACCGTCTGCATGCCGACAAACGTGAAAGAAATGACATTGCTCCCTGCGGGAACGTTAATGGCATACTTTCCGTCCAGGTCGGTCTGTGTAGTGACGCTTGTGCCTGTTA
>JAAZGQ010000009.1 GCA_012511135.1 Bacteroidales bacterium
CATATATTTCCTGGAAACCGGAGCCGTAGCCCGTCCCAGCAAGGTAGTATATGATCGTGCTCATTCTTCTGTTGCCGAAATTAAGCCCGGCATGATTGACTGGGAAAAAGTATTACAGGGCGCAGACTGGTTCCATTGGACAGGCATTACTCCGGCCATTTCCGAAGGTGCAGCCCAGGTTTGCCTCGAAGCCATCAAAGCCTGCAACAAAATGGGCATAACGGTATCCACCGACCTGAACTACCGCAAGAATCTCTGGAAATACGGCAAAAAAGCATCTGAAGTCATGCCTGAACTGGTAGAAGGCTGTGATGTAATTCTGGGCAATGAAGAAGATGCCGAAAAAGTCTTTGGCATCAAACCCGAAGGTTTCGAGGTTGAAACTACTCAGGGCAAAGTAGATGCTGCTGCCTTTGAGTCGGTTTGTACTCAATTGATGCAGCGCTTTCCCAGGGCAAAAAAAATCATCATTACACTGAGAGGTTCCATTAACGCTAATCACAATACCTGGGCCGGAGTGCTTTACGACGGGAAAAAACTTTACAGCTCAAAATCCTACGATATTAGTCATATTGTTGACAGGGTCGGCGGAGGCGATTCCTTTATGGGAGGGCTCATTTACGGTTTGCTGACTTACACCGGCGATAACCAAAAGGCGCTGGAGTTTGCCGTTGCTGCTTCTTGCCTGAAGCACACTATTTACGGAGATTTCAATATGGTTTCAGTGTCTGAAGTAGAGAAACTAATGGGCGGAGACGCTTCCGGCAGAGTTTCCAGATAAACAAACAAGAATTATGGCAAAATTTACTAAACTCCAGGTAATCAATACAATTTGCGAAAGCGGTATGATACCTGTATTCTACCACAAAGACCTTGAGGTAGCCAAACAAGTATTACTGGCTTGTTATCAGGGAGGTGTCCGGGTCTTCGAGTTTACCAACAGGGGTGACTTTGCCCAGGAAGTATTCTCGGAATTAGTCAAATATGCCGATAAAGCCTGCCCGGATATGATCATGGGTGCCGGTTCGGTCATAGACGCCGGAACGGCCTCTCTATACATTCAGCTGGGAGCCAATTTTATTGTGGGTCCGCTGTTCAATCCTGAAGTAGCAAAGGTTTGCAATCGTCGGCTCATTCCCTATGCGCCCGGCTGCGGCTCTGTGACTAAAATCGGCTATGCCCAGGAAGCCGGATGCGATATTTGCAAAATATTCCCTGCCGGCAATGTAGGTGGCCCTTCCTTTGTCAAGAACGTGATGGCTCCCATGCCCTGGTCTTTGCTAATGGTGACCGGCGGCGTTGAACCCGAAAAAGACAATCTGACAGCCTGGTTCAAATCAGGAGTTTGTTGCGTTGGCATGGGCTCCAAGCTCTTTCCCAAAGAAGAAATCGCAGCCAACAACTGGTCTTACATCAGCAACAAATGCAATGAAGTTTTAACACTAATACAATCGATGCGTTAGACATTTATTTATCTCTAAATCTATAAACATGAATCAAATGAAAGAAAAGATGACCAACTATCGCTGGGTAATCTGCGCGATGTTGTTCTTTGCCAC
>JAAZGQ010000123.1 GCA_012511135.1 Bacteroidales bacterium
GGCTGTACACAGATCATGGAAAAAGGCAGGCTAAGGAAAATTAGCCCCGAAGACCTGGAAGGTATCAACCAGGCCAACACAGAAATGGCCGCCTCGGCTCTGAGGGTATTGGCTGTAGCCTGCAAAGACTATCGGCAAAAACCGGGAGCTGTTGATGTAAACGAACTGGAAAAGGGCCTCAGCTTTATCGGCATGACCGGAATGATAGATCCGGCCCGGCCCGAGGTTATCGAAGCAGTGGCCAAGTGCAACACAGCCGGCATTCGTACAGTGATGATTACCGGCGATCATAAAATAACAGCCATGGCCATTGCCAGAGAAATCGGCATTTTTCGCGATGGAGATCTGGCCATCACCGGAAACGAACTGGCCAAAATCCCCGACGAAGAATTCGAAGCTCAGGTCAAAAACTATTCGGTATACGCCAGAGTAGCCCCCGAACACAAAGTTCGCATCGTAAAAGCCTGGCAAAAGCAGGATGAAATTGTAGCTATGACCGGAGACGGAGTCAACGATGCTCCCGCACTGAAACAGGCAGATATCGGAGCCGCCATGGGCATCGTGGGCACCGATGTGGCCAAGGGAGCGGCCGATATGGTGCTGACCGACGATAATTTTGCCACCATCGTGGCTGCTGTTCAGGAAGGCCGACGCATCTACGACAACATCATCAAAGCCATACTCTTTTTGCTTTCCTGCAACATCGGTGAAATCTTTTTGCTGCTGGTGACGGCTGTACTCAACCTGGGAACCCCCCTGCTGCCGATACACATCCTCTGGATCAATCTGGTTACGGACAGCATGCCGGCTTTGGCCCTAAGCGTAGATCCGGCCGAAAAGAATGTCATGAACCGTCCGCCCAAAAATTCCAAAAGAGGTTTTATGACCAAAGGAATGATCTGGAGAATGCTCTATCAGGGCGTAATGGTAGGAGCCTTGCCTTTGGTAGCTTATCTGGTCGGATTAAAAGACGGAGGCGAGAACCTGGGTCAGACCATGGCCTTTGCCACCTTGATTTTTGCCCAGCTGGTTCATGTGCGCAATTTGCACTCCAACGCTAAATCCTCCTTCAGCTTCAATCCCCTGAGCAACAAACCACTCATCGGCGCAGTACTGGCTTCTGCCGGTATGGCTTTGTTGGTCTTGTTGATTCCGCCCTTCCGCACAGCCTTCAATTTAGTAGAAATGGACAGTGCTCACTGGTTGCTGGTAATCCTGCTTTCTTTCGTGACAACGCTGATAGTTGAACTCTTTAAACTGTTCAGGATTAACGGGAAAGACTAAAGATACTAAGGCTGTCTCAGACTAATATAGCCATCCCTGCGCAATTGCTCAACAAAAAGAGCCACTCTTTGCTCGTAGCCTTCGTCGTAATGGAAATGATCTGCCAAAGCCAGGGCAATATCCCTGACGCTGCGTTGGCCGTCTATCAATTGTACGACGGCCGATCCATGCTCCTCAAGCTTAATGTGAATATAGGGAGATTTGCCCCGGGGAGTCAGCCGGCGATTCAGCCAGTTTAATCTGAAACGGGGGAAGACCAGCTGCAAAAGCTTGTCCTCCCCTGTTTTTATACTTATCCTCTCACTGAGCTGAGGTATCAGATCAAATAAGTTGTGGGCTTTATTTTTGGCCATTGGTTTTTGCGGCTTTTTTCAGAGGCAGTATAATCATTAGATAGGCCATGGCCAGCATCAGTACCAGACCAATCCAATAGCTGGGTTGCTCAATGGGCAACATTTCCGAGAAGAAAACATTGAAGAGGGCAAAAATAGCAATAACCAGCCCCATCAGGGCTTCGCCGGCTATCATGCCCGAAGCCAGCAAGACGCCGGTATTTTCGACTTTGGCCAGTTGAACGGGCGAATAGTTCAATTTAGCTGTACGCATATCGAGTAAACCCTTGATGAGGCCTCCCACAAAAATGGCACAGACCGTCTGGAACGGCAGATACATCCCCACAAAGACCAGCATGGGACTCTTCACACCCATCAAAATCAGGGCTACACAAAGCAGCATTCCTGCAATGATCAGTATCCAGGTCATAGAGCCTCCCACTACGGCGTTGGAAAGTATAGCCATCAGGCTGGCCTGGGGAGCAGGCAGCGCTTCACTGCCAAAACCACCTGCGTAACCCTGCATGCCTCCCATGGCAATATCTGCATTATTGAGGATGATCAACACTCCGAACATAACAAAACCCGAGAGCAGAACACCGATGATGTCACCTACCTGCATTTTCCAGGGTGTACCCCCCAGAATATGTCCGGCCTTGAGGTCCTGAAACATTTCGCCGGCCACAGCTGCTGCCACACAAACGATGGCAGCCACGCCCAGCACGGCAGCCACGCCTCCGCTGCTTTCGTTCACACCGCAAAGCACCAGAATCAGCGCTGTGATCACCAGGGCTGTAATTGTCAATCCGCTGATGGGATTGTTGCTCGAACCGATCAAACCCACCAGATATCCCGAAACAGCCGAAAAGAAAAAGGCCAAAACAATCATTATAGTAGCAGCAACAACCGCCACCAGAATGGAAGTATTAAAAATAAAATAAGTGATGCAAAAAGTAGCGATGGCGGCTAACACAATACCGGCCAATACCCAGGA
>JAAZGQ010000124.1 GCA_012511135.1 Bacteroidales bacterium
GCCTTGTACATAAGACTTTTGTCCCCTTCAAAAAAAACGGAGCGCTTTCCCAGCTCTACCTTGTTGCCTCCCAGCTGAATAATTTCTTCAGCCAGAACTTCTTCCAGGCCTTGCAGGGTTTTGGCCAGCATTTCAAAATGTTGTTCTTGCATTGACTCTTATTATTCTGAGATACGTTTGGGCTGACAGACACGGGCTCCGGGGAGTACATCTTCGGTAACCCAGATGTTTCCGCCTACTACAGCGTCTTTACCTATGGTAATCCTTCCCAGTATGGTTGCGTTGGAGTAAACAATAACATTATCTTCGAGAATAGGGTGACGGGCCACCCCTTTGATAGGATTGCCCTTTTCGTCGAGGGGAAAGCTTTTGGCCCCCAGGGTGACACCCTGATATAGTTTGACATTATTCCCCAGAATGGCTGTGGCACCTATAACCACACCCGTTCCGTGATCGATAGAAAAAGATTGTCCTATGCTGGCTGCCGGGTGTATATCGATGCCGGTTTCGGAATGGGCCATTTCGGTAATAATTCTGGGAATGATTGGTACGTCCAGATTCAACAGAAGATGGGCAATTCGGTAATTGCTTATAGCCCGGATACCCGGATAGCAATAAATGACTTCGTCTATGCTTTCGGCCGCAGGATCTCCATAGTAAGTAGCCATAATGTCGGTATATAAAGTTTTTCGCAGCTCGGGCAGATTGAAAATAAATTCTTCGGCAATGGTCTCAGCTGCCTGTTTAAGCTCCGTGGCATTCAGGCATTTGTCTTTGGGTGAAAAACACAGTCCTGCGGCAATTTGCCCGCTGAGCAGAACCAGCAGCTTTTCGGTGTTCAGGCCTATGTGATAAGTAAGGTTTTGCTTGTTGACCGAAGCATTTCCATAATAGCCGGGAAAAAGAATGCTGCGGCAAATCTGAATGATTTCTTCCAGTTTCCCGGCCGAGGGCAGACTGTCTGAATAAGCCTGCTCATGCCTTAGTTCTTTGAATGATTCATATTGAGACAATTGGCAAATGGTTTCTTTCAGCCTTTTAGATTGATTTGTATTCATAATTGTTGTATATTTCTCCGGCAAAAGTACGTAAATTTTTTACTTGATGATTGTTTTTGACATTCCGGAAATATTTCTTTAATTACTTGTCGGTTTCTTAAAAACAATGTACTTTTGCGGCTTCTTAATTCAAAGAGATTACAACTCGCTAATTAAAATCGGATATGGCTGTTTTTATTATCAATTCATCGATCGGAAGAAAGCTCATAATGAGTATAACGGGAGCTGCACTGGTGCTGTTCCTTACCTTCCACAGTATTATGAATATTTTCGTAATTATTTCACCTGAGGTGTACGATGCTATATGTCACTTTTTGGGTGCCAACTGGTATGCCCTCGTGGCGACCATGGGTCTGGCTTTCCTGATGGTGGTTCATATTCTGTACGCTTTTTGGCTTAGCCTGCAAAACAAGATTGCCCGCGGCAAGGATGCCTATGCAATCAACAAGCGTCCCAAAGGTGTTGAATGGGCTTCGCAAAATATGTTGGTACTGGGTATCATTATTTTGGGTTTCCTGGGCCTGCATTTGTATAATTTTTGGTACAAAATGCAATTGACAGAGTTAATCGGTAAAATCAACGGAGAGGAAATAAGTGTAGCTGGAGCCGTTTTGGTAGAAGGTTTGTTCAAAAGCCCGGTGTACTGCCTGCTCTACATCGTTTGGCTGGTAGCGCTGTGGTTTCATCTGACCCATGGTGTTTGGAGTGCGCTGCAAAGCATAGGCTTGAGCAACAATACCTGGTTGCCGCGTATCAAGGTGATCTCGAACATTGTATCGACATTTGTGATAGGCCTCTTCATCCTGATTCCCATTTATTATCTGATTGTAAATCTTATACTATAACTAAGGCTATGAGTACCGATAAAAATACTAAGACAATTGTCGCAAAGGTACCAGAAGGTGCGTTGAGTGAAAAATGGTCCAATTACAAGGCCCATCAGAAGCTGGTGAATCCTTCCAATAAGCGTCGTTTGGACGTAATCGTTGTGGGCACCGGTCTGGCAGGAGCTTCCGCTGCAGCCTCTCTGGGAGAACTGGGCTTTAATGTGCTGAATTTTTGTATTCAGGATTCTCCCCGCCGTGCACACTCCATCGCTGCACAGGGAGGTATTAATGCAGCCAAGAATTATCAAAACGACGGAGACTCTGTTTATCGTTTGTTTTACGATACCATAAAAGGTGGGGACTATCGTGCCCGCGAAGCCAATGTTTACCGTCTGGCTGAGGTTTCCAACAGCATCATTGACCAATGTGTAGCCCAGGGCGTACCTTTTGCCCGTGAATACGGCGGTCTGCTCGATAACCGCTCCTTTGGCGGTGCTCAGGTTTCCCGTACTTTTTATGCCAGGGGACAAACGGGTCAGCAGCTTTTGCTCGGCGCTTATTCAGCCCTGAGCCGCCAGGTGCACAAAGGCAGCGTTAAGCTCTATACCAGGCGGGAAATGCTCGATCTGGTTGTTGTGGACGGTAAAGCCAGGGGCATCATAGTGCGCAACCTGACTACCGGTAAGATTGAACGTTATTCAGCTCATGCCGTGGTAATTGGCACCGGAGGCTACGGTAATGCCTTTTTCCTGTCGACCAATGCAATGGGTTCGAATGGATCAGCAGCCTGGCAGATCTACAAAAAAGGAGCCTATTTTGCCAACCCCTGCTACGCGCAGATTCACCCGACCTGTATTCCCGTACATGGAGAATCACAGTCCAAACTAACCCTGATGTCCGAATCATTACGTAACGACGGCCGTATCTGGGTACCCAAAAAGAAAGAAGACGCGCAGGCTATTCGCGAAGGTAAATTAAAACCGACCGAAATTGCCGAAGAAGACAGAGATTATTATTTGGAGCGCAGGTATCCGGCTTTTGGCAACCTGGTTCCCAGAGACGTGGCCTCGAGAGCCGCCAAAGAACGTTGCGATGCCGGTTACGGAGTTGGAAGCGGCCTGGCAGTTTATCTGGATTTCAAGGATGCCATAGAGCGTTTGGGTAAAGATGTAGTCGAAGCTCGTTACGGAAATCTTTTCCAGATGTACGAAAAAATTGTAGATGAGAATCCCTACGAAACGCCCATGATGATATATCCGGCCATCCATTATACCATGGGAGGTGTCTGGGTTGATTACGAGTTGCAAACCTCCATTCCCGGATTGTATTGCATTGGAGAAGCCAATTTCTCCGACCACGGCGCCAACCGCCTGGGTGCTTCGGCCTTGATGCAAGGTTTGGCTGACGGTTATTTTGTTTTGCCCTATACCATACAAAATTATTTGGCTGACGAAATCCGCACACCGCGCATTTCGACCGATATACCCGAATTTGTAGATGCGGAACGTAAAATCAGCGAACGAGTAGAGCGACTAATGTCAGTAAAAGGCAAACGTTCTGTGGATTCTCTGCACAAACAATTGGGCCATGTCATGTGGGATTTTGTGGGCATGGGGCGCAACAAACAAGGCTTGCTCAAAGCCATCGACGACATTAAAAAAGTTAAAAAGGAATTCTGGAGTAATGTCTTTATTCCCGGAGAAGGTCTTGATTTAAATACCGAACTGGAAAAAGCCCTGCGTTTGGCAGATTTTATCGAGATAGGTGAGCTGATGGCCCGCGATGCACTACATCGTGAAGAATCCTGCGGCGGCCATTTCAGGGAAGAATTCCAGACTCCCGAAGGAGAAGCCTTACGTCATGACGACAAGTTCAATTATGTGGCATGCTGGAAATATCTTGGCGAAGATAAAGAGCCCGAAATGATCAAGGAAGAGTTGAATTATGAGTTCGTACAAGTACAACAACGCAATTACAAATAATATGGAAAAGACAATAAATATTAGCTTGAAAATTTGGCGTCAAAGAGGCCCCAAAGCCAGAGGAGCTTTTGAAACGTATAAGCTGGACGGAGTTTCCACCGACAGTTCTTTTCTGGAAATGTTGGATCAACTCAATGAACAATTGGTTGCAGAAGGCAAAGAACCGGTTGTCTTTGATCACGATTGCCGCGAAGGTATTTGTGGTATGTGTTCCTTGTACATTAACGGGCATCCTCACGGGCCTGACGAAGATATCACAACCTGTCAGCTCCACATGCGAAAATTCAAAGACGGAGAAACCATCACAGTAGAACCTTGGCGTTCCCATGGTTTCCCTGTAATCCGCGACTTGATGGTAGATCGTTCTGCTTTTGACAAAATAATACAGGCCGGTGGCTACGTCTCGGTTAATACCGGAGGAATACCCGATGCTAACGCTATACCCATTCCAAAGCCTGTTGCAGATATGTCTATGGATGCCGCTGCCTGTATTGGTTGTGGTGCTTGTGTGGCTGCTTGTAAAAACGGTTCGGCCATGTTGTTTGTTGCAGCCAAAGTCAGCCAGCTGGCCTTATTGCCTCAGGGCAAAGTAGAGGCCGCACGCCGCGCCAAAGCAATGGTTCAGAAAATGGACGATTTGGGATTCGGCAATTGCACCAACACCGGTGCCTGCGAAGCCGAATGTCCCAAAAATATATCCATTACTAACATTGCCCGTCTGAACAGAGAATTTTTGAGTGCCAAAATAAAAGATTAAGCAGCCATGGCTGTCCAGGATTACGTTCGTTCCGAATTGTTTGACTATCCGGAAGCTCCGGACAGCCTGAAAGCTGATATTTCCGAAAATTCTCTGACAACAATATCAAAGCCTTTGCACGAAGGCCTGCCCAGACAAGAAGGTCCCATGTCTGGCTTAAAGCCCTTTATCGTTTTGATATTGGGCCTTTTTGTTTTTTCGTATGTATTTGGTTCAAGAAGCTCGTTGTTTCTTCATTCATTGAAAGACATCTTTGTTTACCGTGAAAGATCCAGCATTTTTGTCGATTCTGATGTCAGGTTAGTGCGTTACCAGAGGTTGCTTGCGGTTTTTGGTTTCATTATCTGTCTTTTGTTGTTGTCTCTGATCTTTCAATCGGGTCAACAAGCCAGCCTGAACAAATTGGATACTATACGCTTAGGCTATGCTTTGCTCTTTTTGGGAGTGTTTATTTTGGTAAAGTCTTTGTTGTATTGGTTTTTTACTTTATTTCAGTTTGATGCTACCACAGCCAGGCAATGGCAAAATGATAATTTGCTTTTGTTTATCGTGCTTTCCTTGTTGTACGCTATTCTTGTTTTTATTAATGAAATAGTATTTATAAGCCTGGAAAATTTGTTATCAATTGCTCTAATCCTTTGGATTTCAAATAAATTGATACTTTCGGCCAAGACTATGCATTATTTTTCCCAGCAAAGACTTTCGTGGTTTCATTTTATTATTTACCTTTGCACACTCGAAATTTTGCCCCTTTGTATCTTTTACAAAGGCATTATTTGGATACGAGATATTGTATAATTTAAACGATTATCGCGTTGAAAATCAAAAAGATCCTCGTTTCTCAGCCGCAACCGTCCACTGAGAAATCTCCTTACTTCGATATCGAAAAAAAATACGGAGTTAAGTGTGTGTTCAGGCCTTTTATCAAAGTAGAAGGTATAAGTGCTAAGGAGTTCAGGCAACAGAAAATTGCTATTCAGGATTATTCTGCTGTAGTTTTTACAGCCAGAACTGCCATTGATCATTTTTTTCGTTTGTGTGAGGAACTGAGAGTATCGGTTTCTGAAGACCTAAAGTATTTTTGTGTTGGGGAACAAATAGCCCTGTACTTGCAAAAATACATTCAATACAGAAAACGCAAGATTTTTTATCCCGAAAGTGGAAAGGTAGAAGATTTGGTTGCACTCATTCAAAAACACAGCGATGACAACAACTTTTTAGTTTCGGTATCTTACGTTCACAAAGACGATTTAATTACCAGCCTGGACGATAATGGCATTAATTACAGTAAAGCCGTTATGTATCGTACAGTTAGCAACGACTTCGAAAAAGACGAAGTATTTGATTACGATATGTTGATTTTCTTCAGTCCTTCGGGTGTGGTGGCTTTGTTAAAGAATTTTCCGGATTTTGTTCAGGGCGATATACGCATTGCCTGCTTAGGGCCTACCACAGCCAGAGCTGTCCGCGAAGCGGGTTTGCGTTTGGATCTGGAAGCTCCCACGCCCGCCGCTCCTTCTATTACTGCCGCTTTGGAACAGTATCTAAAGGACAATAGCAATAACAAAAATCTCAACATCAACAAAAAGTAATATTCTTTTATATTAGTCCCAAGACACTTTATTTCGCTATTTTTGCAGAAATAAGGTGTCTTTTTTTTATGGATACAACTCAACTATCTTTTGGTAAACAGGAACGTTTGTGTGGAGAATTACGCATAAACAAGCTCTTTGAGCAGGGAAAATCCTTCTTTGTCTACCCTCTGAGAGTATGCTGGATGTATTTACCTGAGACAGAAGAAGCTGGAGTGCAAATAATGGTGTCTGTCCCCAAAAAAAAGATACGAAAAGCGGTGCATCGTAATAGAGCAAGACGACTTATTAAAGAAACATATCGACTTTCCAAAAGCAGTCTGCTTGGGGAAGTGCAAGAAAAAAACGGACAATTGCTGCTGGCATTTATCTGGATGTCTGAAAAAGTCCCCGAATTTAATGACTTAGAAACCAAAATACACGAAGCCCTCCGAATTTTAAGAAATAAGATAACATGAGAAAGCTGGCCATTTTTTTAGTCTTATTGCCAGTGCGGTTTTACAGGTTGTTCATTTCCCCCTTGTTTCCGTCTTCCTGCCGCTATACCCCCACTTGTTCGGAATATGCTGTGCAGGCTGTGCAAAAGCACGGACCTTTTAAAGGGGGCTGGCTGGCCATAAAAAGAATTTTGCGTTGTCATCCCTGGGGAGGGCATGGCTACGATCCGGTGCCCTGAAACCTGTAACTTGAGGTCAAAACATGAATCAACTATGTTTGTAGATATTCATACACACAGATCAGAACATTATCTGAAGCTCATTAAGCAGAAGCAATTTGATTCGCCGAATAGCAACACTTACAACGATTCCCGATTGTTTCTAAATATAGCTCCCGAGGATTTTCATCCGGACTTGAATTTGCCTCCCCGGTTCAGCCTGAGTACGGGCATTCATCCCTGGAGAGCTCATACATTGCCGGAAGCAGAAAAATTAGAACTGCTACTTACACATCCGGCCATCAAGCTGATTGGAGAAATTGGCCTGGACAAAAATTGCACTGTGCCTTTTGAACAGCAATTAAAGATCTTCGATTTGCAACTGAAAATAGCCGGGGTCCAAAAAAAACCGGTTGTTATACATCAGGTGGGAAGTATGGCAGAGATACTGGCCTGCAAAAAAAAACATCCCGAAATTCCGGCCTGGGTCATTCATGGATTCAGGGGCAAAAAAACACAGGCTTTGCAATGGCTACAACATGATTTTTATCTGTCATTTGGAGCTCAGTTCAACGAAACAGCCCTGCAGACCTGTCCGGTAGAAAGCCTTCTTTTTGAGACCGATGCTTCGGGACTAGCCATTGAAGAGATATACAAAAGAGCCGCACAGGCATTGGCTTGTCCTGTTGCGGCTCTTGAAGTTCAGGTAGAAAAAAATGTAAACTGCTTGTTTAACCAATAAATTTATAACCTACTCCTTTGACGGTAACAATGTGGTTGTCACCAATCTTTTCCCGAATCTTGCGGATATGAACATCTATGGTTCTGTCGCCAACTATGGAGCGATTGCCCCAAACATGTCTGAAGATTTCTTCGCGGGTAAACACTTTGGTTGGCCTTGAATTCAAGAGTTGAAGCAATTCGAATTCTTTGCGGGGAAGGAAGATTTCTTTACCGTTTTTGTAAACCAGATAACGGTCACTGTCAATAACTATGCCTTTTTGCGGTATAACTTCTATGAGGCTTTCGTCGTATTTAGCCAAAATATTTCTGATGCGCTGACAGATTAAAATACTGTTGGTATCTCTGGTTCCGAATTCATCAACACCGCTTTTGAACCAATTGAGTTGTTCTTCCAGGTTGCTGTTGTTGTCGATAAGAAAATAGACGTTGAAGCGGGTTTCGTCTTTGATTTTTTTAAATTTTTTACACAGGTCCAAGGCTTTGGGATCGTCAGTCGGCGTATCGAAGATTACCAGACAAGGAGAATCTGCGTTGATAAAATCCATAGCTTTTTGAACATTGTTGGTCACTTCAAAATAAGCTTTTCGGTCTTCCAGGAATTCCTGGATTTGAGGGGCAATGGCAGATGATTTTGTTGCAAAAATCAATGCCGAGTTTCTGAGCGTTTTCATTGTTTTAGTTTTAAATGTGGATGATATATGCAATAATGATAAATGAATCGAAGAGTATTTAATATCGTTTTCTTGCTAAAGCAATACAAATATAAAATGAAGAATCAATTAAAACAAGTTACTTTCTAATAAATAGTAAAATTTCCCATTAAATAAACGTATTTTTGTGCTCTGAAATTTTCATTTTTACTTTTAGATTAACAATGAACTTCATTGAAGAATTAACATGGCGGGGCATGATACACGACATGATGCCCGGAACAGAGGAACAACTCAAGAAAGAAATGACCACTGCCTACGTCGGAATCGATCCCACTGCAGATTCACTACATATAGGACATTTGGTCGGAGTAATGATGCTAAAGCACTTGCAGCGGGCAGGCCATAAACCTGTTGCCCTTATTGGCGGAGCAACAGGTATGATAGGAGATCCTTCGCTTAAATCGGGAGAACGAAATCTTCTGGACGAAGAAACTTTGAGGCGCAATCAGACAGGAATTGGCAGACAGTTAGCCAAATTCCTCGATTTTGAAAGCACCGCCCCCAACGCAGCCGAATTGGTAAACAATTACGACTGGATGAAAGACTATAGTTTTTTGAATTTTATCCGGGATATTGGAAAGCACCTTACCGTAAATTATATGATGGCGAAAGATTCTGTCAAAAAACGCCTGAGTGCCGAATCCAATGTGGGCATGTCTTTCACGGAATTTTCGTATCAGCTTTTGCAAGGCTATGATTTTCTTTACCTGAACGAACACAAAAATTGTAAATTACAAATGGGGGGCTCCGACCAATGGGGCAATATTACTACTGGTACAGAATTAATACGCCGCAAAAACGGAGGCGAAGCTTACGCATTAACCTGTCCTTTGATTACCAAGGCCGACGGAGGAAAATTCGGCAAGACCGAATCGGGCAATGTCTGGCTCGATCCCCGCTACACTTCCCCCTATAAATTTGTCCAGTTTTGGTTGAATGTAAGTGATGCTGATGCGGAAAAATACATCAAGATATTCACCTTTCTCAGCCGTGAAGAAATCGAAAGCCTAAGTGCAGAACATAATAAAGCACCTCATTTGAGATTGCTGCAAAAAAGGCTGGCCGAAGAAGTTACCTGTATGGTACATTCCAGGGAAGAGTATGAAGCAGCCACAGAAGCAGCAGCCATTCTTTTTGGATCCTCTTCGGCCGAACAATTGCTCCGCCTGAACGAAAAAACCTTTTTAGATGTTTTTGATGGAATTCCCGGTTTTCAGGTAAACGTCGATCTGTTCAAACAAGGCGTGAAAGCCGTTGATCTTTTGGCCGAACATTCATCGGTTTTCCCTTCTAAAGCCGAAATGCGCAAAATGGTACAAAACGGCGGCTTGTCCATAAACAAGAACAAGTGCCTGCAGTTTGATCAGCTTTTGGATGCTAGCTTCCTCTTGTACGGTCGCTATCTGTTGATACAGAAAGGCAAAAAAAATTATTTTTTGATCACTGCAACTTCCGAAATTTAATAAAACACTTGACAGGTAACGGAAAAAATACCTATCTTTGCAGCGCTTTTTCAGAAAGCTAAAAACAGGATTGTCTCATGGTGTAATGGTAGCACTGCAGATTTTGGTTCTGCCTGTCGAAGTTCGAATCTTCGTGAGACAACTACAAAGCCCCCGGTTCATTAAGGATGCGGGGGCTTTTTGTGTGAAAAAAACTTAAATATTAGTACTATGTATTGCATAGTACTATAGGTGACATTATATTTGCCCCCAAATACCGGATGTTATCATTTAAACCGGACAAAATCAATAATTAAAACACATGAAAAAAGTTGTTTCAAAAGGAATTGGGGGCTATTCTTTTCAAATGGAAGAAGATGCCTGCCGCATTTTGCAGGATTACATTGAACAATTTAAAGCCAAATTGGGAGAAGCCGAAGATGTGTCGGAAATCATGGACGATATCGAAGCCCGTATTGCCGAAATAATTCGTGAAGAAATCAGTTCTCCCAATCAGGTAGTGGGCGAAGGCCTGATACGGCAAGTAGTAGCTCGTATGGGCATGCCCGACGGCAGTAATGACTTTACCGAATATCATGTGCCCTATACTTCAAAAAAAAGAGGAGCCTCGCGCAGGCTCTTCCGTAATCCCGATGACCGTAAGATCGGCGGTGTTTGCGGAGGTCTGGGAGCCTATTTGGGAGTAGATGCCACCTTGTTGAGGATTTTATTTTTACTGGGCCTCATTATGGGATTCTTGACGTTTTGGATATACATTATTTTGTGGATCTGTGTGCAAGACGCAAGGACACCGGCCCAAAAACTGCAAATGCAGGGACTTCCGGTGACGGCAGAAAATTTATTGCGTTATTCAGCTAAACAATCAGAGAAATGAACCAGGAGATAAATACAGACAATGTTAAGGCTCAGATGAGAAAGGGGATCCTGGAATACAGCATTTTATCCATCTTGTCCAAGGGGGATGAATATGCTTCTTCCCTGATCAAGATTCTTAAAGAGGCCAGCATGATAGTGGTGGAGGGAACTTTGTATCCCCTGCTTACCAGACAGAAAAATCAGGGCTTACTCAGTTATCGTTGGGAAGAATCTCCGCAAGGGCCTCCCAGAAAATACTACAGCATCACGGACAAAGGCAGGGAAATGCTCTCGGAGCTGGATGTGACCTGGAAAGAAATAATTGATAGCATAGAGATCATTCGTAATACCCCAAATCAATGAAAAATGTAATTAAAGTAAGCATAGGTCGCTGGGCCTTTACCTTGAACGAGGAGGCTTATGCTTTGCTGGAAAACTTTTTGGACCAGCTGAAGGCCTATTATGAAAAGGAAGCTGATGCAGATCAGCGGGTTCAGGACATCGAAAGCCGCATAGGGGAGTACTTGTCAGACTGTATCAAGTCAATCGATCAGGTTGTGGACGAGAAACAGATCCGGCAGGCCATTGAGTCGCTGAATTTGCCCGATTTCGGAGAACAGGCTGCTTCGGCAGGCAGTAGCACTTCAACTGAAAGCAGTAATTACACCCGGAGTCCCAAACGACTGTATCGTAGCGCAGAACGCAAGGTGCTGGGGGGAGTCTTCAGCGGCATGGGCGAATATTTTGGAATAGATCCTGTTGGCCTGAGGCTTTTGTATGTGGTTTTTGTTGTGATCGGATTGTTTAGTTTCCGCTTTAATATTGGCGACCATACTCATTTCCGCCTGTTTGGCATGGGAGGTTTTACAACTTTTCTTCTTATTATGTATTTAATCATGTGGATTGTTGTGCCTTTGGCGCGCACTCCTCAGGAAAAAAGAGCGATGAGGGGAGGACGCAGTTCAGCCCGGAGGGTTGTTCACGATCTGGGGACTAAGTCCGAAACGACATACCGGCAATCGGGGAATTCTTCCCTGGGCGGTTTTTTGCTCAGTTTCTTCCGGATTTTTGTAAGTATAGTATTGATTCTGATAGGGGCCACAGGCTTGCTGGTATTGCCCATGTTGTTGTATTTCTGGGACATACCTGCCGATTGGTTTGGCTATCTGGAATTATTGCCTTTGCGCCCGGGTTTGCCCTGGTTCAAGGTATTGACTCTGATTGCTGTCTTTGTGCCTTTACTATTATTTTTATACGAAGGCATAGTACTGTTATTTAAATTGAGGGTGCGTAAATTGAACCTTGGAGTTATCTTTCTAACAATTTGGATTTTATCCGTTTTTGTACTGGCTTTCAGTAGTTTACTTGCCAGTCGTTCTTTTTGGGGCGAAGGTAAGTCCCAAAACACCCTGGCCTTTAGTCTGCCCTCAGATACTCTATATCTAGATTTGGAGGCTGATTTTTCTTCGCCCGAACAGTTTATTTGTACTTGTGAAGACGATTTCTTTGTTTATTGCAACAAAGGCAGCTCCGAAAATAAATTTCTTTATGTTTTTCCCAAAATCCGCCTGAGCACCGGTGATTCTCCCGAAATGACGCAGAAAGTGAATTTAAGGGCCAAAAACAACTTTATTGCGCAAATGAAGGCAGAAGATGCTGTTGATTTTGTAAAAATAGAAGGAAACAGAATTAAAGTCAGCCCTTTGTATTTTGACAAAGAACAAGCCTGGTCTTTTGAACAAACGAGCCTGCAACTTAATTTGCCCGAAAGTTGTGTACTTTACGTACCAGGGAAAAAGGGTAAATGGCAGGAATTAAAACATAACCGTGGCGCTTTTTATCCTTACGTGGGCTACGCCAACGAGCATAAAGGCTTTATAATCAACAATTCTTTTTGAATTAATTCAATAAGTTTTAGATAAAGAAATCCTCCGGAAATTGTTTTAGCTTCCGGAGGATTTTTTATAAATATCCCTTTTTTCTCAGTATTACAAAGCTATTGTAAGAATAGGAAAACTATTCGTTAAGGAGCTTGTCAATAAGCCTTGGATAATGGAAGTATTCCAGTTCATGTATCCTCTGCGCCAGCTCCTTAGTAGTATCCGAAGCCAATACCGGACAAGAAGCCTGAAAAATAATGGCACCCTGATCGTAATGTTCATTTACGTAATGGATGGTAATTCCGGATTCCTTTTCGCCTGCCTGTATAACTGCTTCGTGTACGCGGTCGCCGTACATGCCTTTGCCTCCGAATTTGGGCAGCAGGGCAGGATGAATATTAATTATTTTATTTGGATAGGCTCGGATGATTTCCTTGGGAATAATTTGAAGATAGCCTGCAAGAACAATAAAACTCACTTGTTTATCTTGCAGGAGTTTCAATATGTGACCCTCTTCCATTTCTGTTTTTTCAAAGGCGAATGAAGCGATTTTCAGCTTTTGTCCCCTTTCGAGCACGTAGGCATTTTTTTTGTTGGAAAGGAATAAAACTATTTCCACATCTGCCCGTCCGGCAAAATAATGGACTATATTTTCGGCGTTTGAACCGGAGCCTGAGGCAAAAATTGCCAGACGATGCTTTTTGAGGATTGTCATAAAGTTTTGATATTCAATGAATAATTAAAATGTGAATAGGGTTTTTAGAATATTTACAGCACAAAATTAGTGTTTGTTTGAAATATTTCATTCCTTTGTCGTCTCAATTTTTTTTGAGATAAACCTATTTATTCACTAAAAAATTAACTGTTATGTCTGAAACTGCAGATAAAGTTAAATCGATTATTGCGGAAAAATTGGGCATTGAGCTTTCGCAAGTTACCCCTGCTGCAAGCTTTACCAATGATCTTGGTGCTGACTCTCTGGACACCGTGGAGCTCATTATGAGTTTCGAGTCTGAATTTGGCATTAGTATTCCTGATGAAGAAGCTGAAAAGATTTCGACGGTCAGTGATGCAATCGATTATGTTGAAAAAACTCTGAACAAATAATTCCGTACAGGAGTTCCCGGTACTTTAGAGGAATACCGAGTACGGAACTTCTTGAACAATTCCCAAATAAATGGAATTAAAAAGAGTTGTCGTAACAGGCCTTGGAGCTATTACCCCTTTGGGCAATTCCGTTTCAGATTACTGGGCGGGATTAGTCAACGGAGTAAGCGGTTCCGGGCCTATTTCACGTTTTGACACCAGGCATTTTAAAACAAAATTTGCCTGCGAGGTAAAAAATTACAATTCCGAAGATTTTTTCGATCGTAAGGAAATACGCAAATACGATCTTTTTGCCCAATATGCCATAATCGCAGCAAAAGAAGCCATTTCCGATTCTTGCCTGATACCGGAGAAGGAGGATTTAGATAGAATCGGGGTAATCTGGGGTGCCGGTATCGGCGGTATTCAGAGTTTTGAGAACGAAGTGGCCGGTTTTGCCACCGGAGACGGGAAACCCAGATTCAGTCCTTTTTTTGTTCCCCGAATGATTGCCGATCTGTCGGCAGGACATATTTCAATTATGTACGGCTTCAGGGGGCCTAATTATTGTACTGTATCGGCCTGCGCCTCTTCGAATAATGCTTTCTTTGACGCTTTTAATTACATCCGTTTGGGTAAAGCAAACATTATAGTTTGCGGAGGTTCCGAAGCGGCCATTACTCCATGTGGAGTGGGCGGTTTCAATGCTATGCGCGCTATCTCTACCCGCAACGACGAATACGCAACAGCCAGCAGGCCTTTCAGCAAAAGCCGCGATGGTTTTGTTCTGGGCGAGGGCGGTGGTTGTCTGATCTTCGAAGAGCTGGAGCACGCTCTGGCCCGAAACGCTCCCATTTACGCCGAAGTAGCCGGTTGCGGTTTATCGGCGGATGCTTATCACATCACCGCTCCACATCCGGACGGGCTGGGCGCAATAAAGGTAATGCTAAATACACTGGAGGATGCCAATATGCATCCCGAAGATATTGATTACATCAATGTTCACGGCACATCCACTCCTTTGGGAGATCTTGCCGAAGTTAAGGCCATCAAGAAGATATTTGGTGAACATGCCTATAAATTAAACGTCAGCTCCACCAAATCCATGACCGGACACCTATTGGGTGCAGCCGGAGCTATAGAATCCATAGCCTGCGTTAAGGCTATTCAGGAGGGCATAATTCCTCCAACCATCAATTTTACGGAAGAAGACAAAGATCCCGAAATTGATTACGATATTAATTTTACTTTTGGAAAAGCCTGTAAACGTCAAGTACGTGCGGCTTTGTCCAACACTTTTGGATTCGGCGGGCACAATGCCAGCATTATTTTCAGGAAGTGGAACAGAGACGATTAATTATTCCGGTTTTTTTCAGTAAGGCTTTTTATAAAAAGAAAAACAGGGAATCCTATGCTGTATTTAAAAAGATCCTTGGATATTATCCACGTAATCTGGATTTGTACGAATTGGCATTAAGACACAAATCGGCTTCGGCCAGAGGACAGGATGGAGTCTTACTCAATAACGAACGTCTTGAATTTCTTGGAGATGCCGTTTTGAATGTCCTGGTGACTGATTTGCTGTTTAAACATTTTGAATCCCAAGGGGAAGGGTTTTTAACCAACACACGATCAAAAATTGTACAGCGGGAAACCTTGAACAATATAGCCCTGGAATTGGGATTAGATAAACTGGTACTCAAGGCCGAACACACATTATCTCCCAGGAAATCTATTTTTGGAAATACGCTCGAAGCTCTAATCGGAGCCATCTATCTGGATAAAGGCTATCGTCGCTGTAAGCGTTTTCTCGAAAAGAGAATTATTCAGCGCTTCATAGATATTGAGCGTATAGCCAATCAGGAAATCAACTTCAAATCAAAAATTATTGAATGGAGTCAGCATGAAAAAATCAAATTGAATTTTGAGCATACAGAATTGCCTGAGAGAATAGAATCCCCGCTCCATTTCGAAGCCCGTCTTTTTTTAAACGGTATTTTTGTAGCTTGCGGCAAAGGATACACCAAAAAGCAAGCCCAGCAAAAAGCCTCTCAGGAGGCCCTTGCTATTTTAGAAAGTCGTCAGGACTTGTATGCAGACATAATGGCTACTGCAACATAGCAATTACTTTACAAATAAAATTATTTTTGAAATTTAATTCACGGCTTGAATGCTGTGGAAAAATGCATTACTTTTGAAGCTGATATTCAAGCCCCCGGTGCTATGAGTGATTTTTTTACGGATATTGCCCAGTTATCATTCAAAACCAGACTGGAAGAATTGAAAGATTACGCCAATGCGTCTTTTGATATTCAGAATGAGCAGCTGTTCAACCTGTTGAACGAGGCTCAGGGCTGCTTTTATGGCAAAAAATACGACTTTAGGAGCATTTTTAGTTATCAGGATTTCCGGGAAAGGCTACCTATTCTGCAAAACCCAGATATTCAACCCTATTTGCGCAAAATGACAGCCGGCAAACCTAATATCCTATGGCCGGGCGTCTGCAAGCATTTTGTAAAGTCTCCACAAAAAGGCAGCAAAAACTCCCATAACAACAAACACCTCTTGCCGGTAAGCGACCAGATGATCAGTGAGAATTTTTTTCAGGGCATCAACGATTGCTATGCCCTGTATTTGAAAGATCATTCCGATAGCCGTCTTTTCGCGGCTTTTTCTGTATGGCTGGGGGTAGACAGCAAAGAGGAATATTTGGGGAATATTTCGGCTGTTTTGCGTAAAAACATGCCTTTTGTTTTGAGTTTACTTACCTTTCCCAACGAACTTCCCGAAGATCAGGCTGCCAATGAGCAACTGGCGGAGGAAATTCTGAAGAAATGTCAGCAGGACAAAATTTCCAATTTTCAGGGAAGCCCTTCTCTGTTGAAGGCCTTTTTGGAAAAAGCATTTGCGTTTTTCGGTAAGATGAATATACAAGAAATATGTCCCTCGGCCGAAGTGTTTTTTCACAGGGGAACACCAGGAGTAAATCAAATGGAGCAGGGAGTAGAAGGGCTGAATTATCAGGCTTCGTATTGCAGTGCCGAAGGATTTTTTGGCATTCAGGACCAGCCCGGAGAGGCTGCCCTCTTGTTGATGCTGGACACCAGTGTTTTTTATGAGTTTATTCCTGTCAACAGCTCACTTGAACCTCAAAATGCAGTTCCTTTGGAAGAAGTTGTGTTGGGCAAAGATTACAGAATGATTATTTCCACCTGCTCGGGATTGTGGAGATATTGCTCCGAAGGCCCGGCTATTCGCTTTGTCTCCGAGAAGCCCTACAAATTCATATTATGCAACAACTGAGCATTTATAATACTTTAAGCCGGCAAAAAGAAGTTTTTAAAGCCTTACACGAAGGTAGCGTGGGGCTTTATGTTTGCGGCCCTACCGTTTACGGCGATCCTCATCTGGGACATGCCCGTCCGGCGATTACCTTCGATATATTGTTTCGTTATTTGAAACAACTTGGATACAAAGTGCGCTACGTTCGCAATATCACCGATGTCGGCCACTTAGAAAACGACTCGGACGAGGGGGAAGATAAAATAGCCAAAAAAGCCCGACTGGAAGAGCTTGAGCCTATGGAAGTGGTTCAGTATTATACCAACCGCTACCACAAAGCCATGGATGCGCTTCGGGTTTTGCCACCTAGTA
>JAAZGQ010000125.1 GCA_012511135.1 Bacteroidales bacterium
AATATATTCCTTAATATTTCGTCTAAAATCAATTTGGTAAACCTTTTTTAAGTATAGGAACTGATTCCTCTTTCATTCTTTTTCATTCTGTTTTATTCTGTTTTATTCAAAAACGCTGTTTTGCAACAAGCTAAAAAGCTTAAAGAGAAGCAAAATATTCATTAACAAGATATAACACACAATACTTGCACAAGACAAAGCATTGGGGCTAATTTGCAGTTTACTAATACCACCACATCATGGAAAATACTACCTTCTTTGTTACTTATCTTGTCAGCTTCTTCGTCTGTACGGGTATTACCCTGGGCTTGATTGCTCTTATCAACAAAAGTCTCAAAACTTATTTTGAGCATTTGAGCCAGGAAGCTCAGGTGGCCAAATTGTTCAACCGGATGACCAAAATAGTCATTCTGCTCGCCGGTATGGGAGCAGCCCTGACTGCCAACTATACCACAGGAGAAAAAGCCGATTGGCTAAGCCTCACCTGGAATGTGGCGGCCCAGGTGAAAGAATCACTTGAATCCTTGTTTATAGCGTTCATCATTCTGTCCCTGGCCTTTTTGGTGCTGCATGTCTGTACGCGAAAATGCACGAAATGAATTACTGGACAAGTAGCCAAATAGCCTTGGTATATTTTGGAGGAATTGCCCTGGCAATTCTTGCGGCCATACTAGTTTTGCTCTATTTGAGACCCACCCGCAAAACATTTTCAGCGCTTTGGACAAAATATCGGCAGGCAGGCCTTTGGGGTTTTAAAAGTTCGCTGATAGCGGCAGCCCTGTTGGGAGCCTTGTCAGTAAATTACCTGGATTGTTCGGGTGAATACGAGTATTTAAAGGAAGCGGGGTTGCTAAGCCTGAGCAAAGGCCTGGAACAAATCGGCAGAGCCCTGGGCTTGCTTGCGATTATGGTTGGGGCCTGGCTTTTGGTGTTTCTGATCAAATTACTGATAAACAGGCCTGAAAAAAACCGAAATTAAAAAAGACGAAGATAAATTTAAATCTCTTTAATATAAACCCTGCGTGTTTTGTGGTGACGCGGGTTAAATTCCGACCATAAGGCCTGAATGCGCCCATTGGTTTCCAATTCGGGATTGGATTCAGCCATACGATAGCCGTTCTTTTGGAAATTTGGAAGCAGGCTGGTAAAAATCAACGAATTGAGCCCTTTCCCCTGATATTCGGGATGAACACCCATCAGGTAAAGATCCAGCAGATCGTTCTTGCGGATGGCTTTTAGAATATGAAGAAAGCCAAACGGCAGCAATTTTCCTTTGGCCTTTTGAAAAGCTTTACTCATGGAGGGTAGGCTTATACCCACGCCCACCACCCGATCTTCGGGAGTTACAATAAGACTGACCAATTCCGGACGCACAAAGGACAAATAGAGTTTGATGTAATAATCCACTTGTTTCTCGTTCAAAGGTACGTATCCATACAACACCTGATAGCTGTCGTTGAGTAACTGGAAGATTTTTTGGCCATAGCGCCGTACCAGTTCTTTATTGCTTTTGCAAATAATTACCCTGAGTCCGTATTTTTCGGCCAGAAGCGCAGAAAAGCGGAAATAGCGTTCATTCAATGATTCGGGAATCGCAATCTGAAACTCTTTCCAGTCAACCTCTTTACGGAAGCCCAACTGTTCCAGATGCACCGGATAGTAGGGATAATTGTACAAGGTGGCAAATGTGCCCAATTGATCGAAGCCGTGAATGAGCATACCCTCGTTGTCGAAATCACAAAAACCCATGGGTCCTTTGATGGCTTTCATGCCTCTTTGTCTGGCCCAATCGGCGGCAACTTCCATCAGGGCCCGGGTCACTTCGGGATTATCCACCACGTCGAACCAGCCAAATCGTACATGCTCTTCGTTAAAGCGCTTGTTGGCTTCTGTGTTTAGAATGACAGCTATTCGTCCTAAGGTGGTTTTACCTTCTTTGGCCAAAAAACAAGCCAGCTCGCAAAATTCCAGGGCCGGATTTTTATGGGGATTGAAGGTGTTTAATTCGTCAAAAATGAGCGGAGGAACATAACAGGGATGATTCTTGTATAGCTTGATGGGAAAGCTGACGAACTCTTTGAGTTC
>JAAZGQ010000126.1 GCA_012511135.1 Bacteroidales bacterium
CTCTCGCGCTCGTAATCGGCAGCAAAACGCTCCAGATGGCCAATAGCCACCGAAGGCTTAGCCAATTTCAGCGTGTAGATGCATTGAGCCTCGCATTGTTTTTCCTGAGGACAAACCCTGCCGCAGACTGCCGGCAGTGCACTGGTTTCCTTGAGTACCCGGGCTGCTTCGAGAAAATCACCTCGTTCAATGTTTTTTATAAAACTTGGGATTTGAATTTCCACCGGACAACCCGAAATGCAAGTAGGATTGACGCAATCCAGACAACGGCTGGCTTCCAGTCTGGCCTGTTCGGCCCTTAAACCCTGGTTGACTTCCAGGTGGTTGTGACTGCGGATTTCTGCATCCTGCTCATTCATTTCAACCCGGGGGATATCGGTCCTTTCCCTGGTTTTAAGGCTTTTACGTAAGTCTTCGCGCCAGGCCTGAGCGCGCAGAGCCGCAATTTGTTCTTCTTTTGTCATTGCTGATTCTTCCCTTGTCATTGCTGATGAAATTTTTTCATTTCTGCCTGTTCCTCTTCTTTATAGGTTCCCAGGCGCATCATCATTTCGTCAAAATTCACCTGATGGGCATCAAACTCAGGCCCGTCCACACAAACAAATTTTGTTTTGCCGCCCACACTCACCCGGCAGCCTCCGCACATGCCTGTGCCGTCCACCATAATGGTATTGAGCGAGGCCACGGTAGGCACTTCGTATTTTTTTGTCAGCAGCGACACAAATTTCATCATCACGGCAGGGCCAATGGTGACGCAAAGATCTACCTTTTCGCGTTGAATTATTTTTTCGACACCGGCCGTAACCAGGCCTTTTTCACCATATGAACCATCGTCGGTCATAACGATGACTTCGTCGGAATGCCGGCGGATTTCGTCTTCGAGGATGATCAGGTTTCTGGAACGGGCAGCCAGCACCGAAATCACTTTGTTGCCGGCTTTTTTCATGCCCTCGACTATGGGCAGCAAAGGGGCAACCCCCACTCCTCCTCCGGCACATATTACTGTCCCGAAATGTTCGATATGGGTGGCCCGGCCCAAAGGCCCCAGTAAATCGGTGATTTCTTCGCCCACCTGCATATCGCAGAGCTTGTTCGAAGTCAAACCCACTCGTTGCACCACCAGGGTGATGCTGCCTTTTTGGGTATCGGCCGACGAAATGGTCAGAGGAATACGTTCCCCTTTGGCCCCAAGTTTCAAAATCACAAAATGGCCCGGTTTTCTGGCTTTGGCTATCATGGGAGCCTCCACCTCCAACTTAACCACCAAGTCGGACAATTCGGTCTTGCTGACAATTTTGTTCATAAGCTTTTTATATCTGTTGAATCCGGATTTCCGGAAGCACTCATCCTTGCAGTGTATGCAAATTGAAGCCCTTCTACGGATAAAATCCGGACAAAAGTACAAAATTAGATTGTACCTCAACGATTACGGCAGGCAAAAACTTATGCCTATCTTTGCAGACTCAGGCCCCGAGGCCTGAGACAAACTCTACAGCCCTTGTCTATGACTGCTCCCAAAGCCCTGATTTTTGACCTGGACGGCACCCTGATCGATTCCCTGCAGGACATTGCCGATGCCATGAACCGAGTTTTGACTGCCCAAAATCTGGCCTCCCGTTCGTATGCCGAATACAAAGAATTCATCGGCCGGGGCCTGAAAAACCTGGTGGAACGCTGTCTGCCTGAGGATCAGCAAAATGAGGAACTGAAAGCAAGTTGCCACGAAGCCTTGATTTGGGAATACAGCGCACATTTTGTCGTAAAAACCGATCTCTACCCGGGCATCCGGGAGCTGCTGGAACAACTTTCGCTCAAATACGCCGGGCAGCGGCAAAGCTTCCGGGCAGCCCGCGACAGCAGGCTTTTCCCGATGGCCATTCTCTCGAACAAAGCCGACGAAATCACCCAACTCATAGCCCAACAGCTGGGCCTGACCGCCTATTTCGACCTGATCATGGGCGCCACTCCCCGCTTCCCCCGCAAACCCGATATTCAGTCGAGCTTGTACCTGGCCGAACAATTAGGCTGTACGCCCGCCGAAGTGCTCTACATCGGCGACAGCGGCGTGGACATGCAAACCGCCAAAAACGCAGGCATGACCGCCCTGGGCGTCAGCTGGGGCTTTCGCAGCCGGCAGGAACTCCTCGACAACGGAGCCGATTACGTGCTTGATACTCCGGCGGAGATTCTTGATTTACTTAAAAACAAACTGATTCAAAACCACTTCTTCCTTTTGAAATAAATCAGCATCCCCACCACAGTCAGGAGGATCAGCAGCCAGACGGCAAAATAACCGTAATGCCAGCGCAGTTCGGGCATGTTGAGAAAATTCATCCCGTAAATGCCGGCGACAAAAGTGGCCGGGATAAAGATGGTGGAAACGATAGTGAGGGTTTTCATCACCTGGTTCATGCGGTGCCCCTGTATGGAGAAAAACAGGTCGTTGCTGCTCTCGAGCGAGGACAGAATGCTGTCGCACTGGTCAATGAGCGTGAGGCACAGGTCGCGGATTTCCAGAAAATACTTCATATGCCGCTCCTGAACGTAGGGGCTTTTTTCGCGTTCTATGCTGAAGGTGAATTCTTTGATGGGGACAATAGCTTTTTTGATAAACTGCACGTAGCGTTTGTGCTGCTCAATTTGCGCCAGCACCGAGGGAGCCGGGTCTGCGTTCAGGTTGGACAGATCAAAAGCCTGAGTTTGCTCGTCGAGCTTGTCCAGGGTCTTGAAATAATTGTCCAGTATAGACTCCAGCAGGGTGTAGAGCAAAAAATCGGGCGTTCGCTCGCGCAACAAACCCACTTTTTCACGGAGGCGATAGCGAAGATGATCAAAATAATCGGCCTTGCGTTCCTGAAACGAAATCAGATAACCGGGCCCCAGCACAAAACTGATTTGTTCGGTGCTGCGCTCTTCCTTATCGGGCACCGTCGTTTTAATGGTCAGAAAACTAAAGGATTCGAATTCCTGGTATTTGGGGCGCTGGTTGACGTCGAGAATGTCCTGAATGACCAGGCTGTGAATATTGAGCTGCTTACAAATGGCCGCAATTTCTTCCGGCCGGCTCAGGCCATGAATATTCAGCCAATAATAATAGCCTTCTTCAAACTTTTCCAGCTTAGCGGGCCCTTCGACGA
>JAAZGQ010000127.1 GCA_012511135.1 Bacteroidales bacterium
CAGGATTTAATTGGGCAATTCGAAAAAATGACGATCAATTTTTCGAGGATGTTTGTTCGGTTTGATTAGAAAGAGATGCTTTCCAAATGTTGTAAAACTGTTCCTTTTGCGCAAAGCAATTTCAGTTCCGATTCTGGTCCTCTTCCCCCTCCTCTTCCCCCTCCTCCAGCAGCGCTTCGCCGACGCTAGAGTTGGGCAGGCTCTTTTTGGCTTTGACGCCCAGGCTCATGAGTTTGTCGGCCTGGCTGATGAGGTTGCCTCTGCCTGATTTTAGTTTATCGAAGGCGTCGGAATAGCTGCTGTGGGCTTTTTCCAGGTGGCCGCCCAGGTTGGAAAGGTCGTCGACAAAACCCACGAATTTTTCGTAGAGTAATTTGCCTCTTTCGGCGATGGCCTGGGCGTTCTGATTTTGGTATTCGCGCTTCCATAAATCCACTACCAGTCTGAGCGCTGCAATCAGGTTGGTGGGGCTGCTCAGGATGATGCGTTTCCGGTAAGCGTAATTCCAGATTTCTGCATCCTGCTGCATGGCCAGCAAAAAAGCCGGTTCGTTGGGAACGAACATCATGACAAAATCCAGTGAGGCGGTGTAATCCTGGTAAGATTTGAGGCTGAGCTCATCAATGTGTTTTCTCAGCGAAACAAGGTGTTCCTTCAGGGCTTTTTGCTGCTGATCGGGATCATCGGCAGCCACATAGCGGGTGTAGGCCGTGAGCGAGACCTTGGAGTCGATGATGATTTTTCGGTTGTCGGGATAAGCCACAATGATATCCGGCTGCATTTTGTTCCCCTGTTCGTTTTTGAGGTAGTTGCCGTCTTCGTCTTTGAGAAATTCCTGCACAAAATATTCCCGGTCTTTGACCAATCCCGATTTTTCGAGGATATTCTCCAGGATCATCTGACCCCAGTCGCCCTGGGTTTTGGAGCTGCCTTTCAGGGCATTGGTTAAATTCGTGGCTTCCTTGCCGATTTGCAGATTCAATTCCACCAGCTTTTGCACTTCTTTGCCCAGCGAAAAACGTTCTTTGGCTTCGGTATTGTAAACCTCTTCCACTTTTTTTCTGAACTGATCAATATTTTCGCCCAGGGGTTTTAGAATCTGCTCCAGATTGCTCTGGTTTTGGGTGGTAAATTTTTGAGTCTTTTCTTCCAGGATTTTGTTGGCTATATTCTCAAACTCGGTGTTAAATTTTTTGGCCAGTTCTTCGATTTCTTTTTTTTGAGTTTCCAGCTTCTCCTGCAGAGCCTGGTTGTTGGCTCTGAATTCAGCCAGGCTCTTGTTGGCATTGTTGAATTCTTCGGTTTTGAGCCTCAGTTCTTCTTTGAGTTGATCCAGGCTGAGGTTTTTTTCTTTGATACTCTCCTGAGCCGAATTCAGCCTGGCTGTATATTCAGCTGTCGTTTTGGTAAGCTCTCCGATAGAAGTATTCAGAGCCATTGCTTGTTCTTGGGCAGTTTCCAGCTGAGTAGTCAGGTTTTTGTTCTTTTCCTGTTCAATCAGCAAAGTGGTTTTCAATTCCTGAGCAAGCCTGTTAAGCTCATCCATTTGAGCTTTGGGCACGGTCTTAGCTTTCATGCTCAACACTGATATAAACCAGGCGATAAGCCCACCCACAACTACTGCTGCCAGAATGTATAAAAGTTCCATAAGCCTCGAAAGTTTATCTATACAGTATCACCCGTTTTCGTTTGAAAACTGCGATTAAACTGTCAGCAAAGATATAAAAAAATGATCACAGCGCCCTTTAGGCTGGCGATTTGTAAGGAATAGTAAAGCTGAAGGTGCTGCCCTCTTTTTCTTTGCTTTTTACCAAAATCTTTCCGCCCAGTTGCTCTACATAAGCCCTGGCTATGGATAAGCCCAATCCGGCACCTTCGTGCTCACGGCTCAGGTTGAGATCAGCCTGCACAAAGCGGTCAAAAATGGCTTCTATGCGGTCTGCCGGAATGCCCTTGCCGGTGTCTTTGACAAAAAAGCGAACATGGTCTTCCTCGATATGAGCTCCCAGTTCAATGCTGCCCTTATCAGTGTATTTGATGGCATTTTTTATCAAATTGCCCAGTATGCTGTGTAAACGATAACTGTCTGTGATAAACCGCAAAGCCGAACTTTCCGGGTTTTTATTGATTCTAAACTGAAGGTTCTTTTCCAAAGCCAGAGGTTTATACAACTCTTTTATAAATTGTATGGTTTCGTTGATGTCGGTTTCGTTTTCTTTAATTTCCAGTTCTCCTGATTCAATTCGGGAAATTTCGATTATATCGTCCAGGGTTTCAATCAGTCTTTTGCCGCTTTTATGAACCAAATGCAGGTATTCTTCTTTTTCGCTCTCCGAAAGTTCAGTGTTATTCAATAAATTTAAAAATCCCAATATGCCATTCATAGGCGTGCGGATTTCGTGGCTGATATTGGATAGAAAAGCGGTTTTGAGGCGATTGTTTTCTTCGGCTTTTTCTTTGGCCAGGATCAATTGCTTTTCCCAGGCTTTTCGTTCGGTTATATCAAACACAGAAGCCTGCATACATA
>JAAZGQ010000128.1 GCA_012511135.1 Bacteroidales bacterium
GACGACGGCAGCGAAAAGGGGAGAAAAGTGCGATTAATTGGTGTGGACACCCCCGAAACGGTGCATCCCCAAAAAGGTCCGGAGTCCTACGGCCGGGAAGCCTCCGATTATTCTAAATCCCTGCTCGAAGGCAAAAGAGTAAGACTGGAATTTGATCTGGATAGCCTGGATCGTTACGGCCGTCTGCTGGCCTATGTCTATTTGGAAAACGGATTATTTGTGAATGCCGAGCTGGTACGCAAAGGCTACGCCCAGGTGGCCACTTTTCCGCCCAATGTTAAATACGCCGAACATTTTCTTAAACTTCAGCGCAAAGCCCGCAATCGCGGGCTGGGCTTGTGGGAGGAATAAGCTCTAGTCATAAATCATTTTTTTAGTCATCCCGCCATCAATCACAAAGTTTTGCCCTGTGGTGAAGCCTGATTTTTCGCTCAGCAGAAAATAGGCGGCTTCGGCGATGTCTTCCACTTTTCCAACCCGGCCCGCAGGGTGTTGGTTATGGTCGGTTTCGGACAGACTTTGGTAGTTTTCGACTTCTATCCAGCCGGGGCTGATGCAATTTACTCTTGTTTTAGGGCCAAGGCTCATGGCCAGAGCGTGGGTAAGGGCTACTATGCCGCCTTTGCTTGCTCCGTAGGCTTCTCCGTCGGGTTCGGACATCAGGGCTCTGGTAGAGGCGATGTTTAGTATGGCGGAATTCTCGCTGAAAAGGGGCAAACAGGCTTTGCTCAGGTAAAACACACTGCTTAGATTCACGGCCAGAATATGGTTCCAGGTGTCGATGCTCAAGCTTTCGATGGGCTCGAAACGACTGATGCCGGCATTATTGACCAGGTAATCCACTTTGCCGTACAAGGCTTCGATTTTGACCATAACTTCGTTTACTTCGTCAGGATGACTCACATCACAACGGAAAAAAAGCAAACCGTTTTTTTCTGCTTCCAAAGACTGCAGGTAATCCGGATTGGAATCGAGCACAACAACTGCGCAGCCTTTTTTTAAAAGTTTCAGGGCAATGGCTTTGCCTATGCCGTGAGCTCCTCCGCTAACGATGGCCGTTTTCATAGTTGCAATTTTTAAAGATAAAGCAACAAACATACTGAAAAAGCAGCGAAAGAACTATTTGTCCAGCCGATTTTCTATACCAAAACGGAACATGCTTTTGGTTCTTACTACTCCAAAAGGAGCATCGTTCAGGTTATTACTACTCCAATTTGAATTATTTTTCGGCCCGGGGCCGGTGATTTAAGTTTTATTTTTGACCTCTGCCGGAGGATGACTAGCGGGAGACATTAAGCGTTGATGTTTTGATAAAAATAAAAAACTATGATACGGACCTTTATTTTATGGCTAATTATGACAAGTACTACTATTGCTATGTCTGCTCAGGATGCCGGCGCTGAAAATATGCCTCAAGGGCAGAAAACTCATTTTTTATGGAAAGCTCAGGGTAATCCCCTGATTACCCATAAATACACGGCTGATGCAGCAGCCATGGTACATGAGGATACTTTGTGGCTTTTCACGGGCGAAGATGCTGCGGGAGGGCAAAACCGCTACATCATGCACAATTGGTGTGTGTTTTCCACAACGGATTTAAAACACTTCAAGGAACATCCCATACCTCTGTACGGAGCTGATTTTAAATGGAGTTCCCGTCAGGCTTATGCGGCTCACGTGGTGGAGCGTAAGGGAAAGTTTTATTTTTATGTGAGCACTAATGCTACAGGTATTGGTGTGGCCGTAGCTGAGCGTCCGCAGGGGCCTTACAAAGATGCACTTGGCAAAGCTTTATTGACCAATGCCGATTGTTTTGCCAGTTCGCACAGCTGGGCCTGCATTGATCCGGCCGTGTTTATCGACGACGATGGTCAGGCCTGGATCTTCTGGGGCAATCGCGAATGTTATTACGCAAAGCTTAAGGAAAACATGATAGAGCTCGATGGACCGGTAAAACAAGTGATGTTCAGGGGTTTCAGTTTTACCGAAGCTCCCTGGATACACAAAAAAGACGGGAAATATTACCTGACTTATGCTTCGGGTTTCCCCGAAAAGATACATTATGCCATGTCCGAAAGTATCGAAGGCCCCTGGGAATTCAAAGGCATCCTGAACGAAATCGCAGGCAATTCAAATACCAACCATCAGTCTATTGTTGAATACAAGGGAAAGTGGTATTTTTTCTACCACAACGGCGGTATGCAGACACAGGGTACCAGCTACAGCCGTTCGGTTTGCGTCGATTATCTTAATTACAACGAAGATGGCAGTTTAGAGCGGGTTCAAATGACTAGCGAAGGAGTAGACCCCATAATGAGCGAACTGGAGACAGCTTTTGATACGCTGGCCGTCAACGGTGCCTGGTGTTGGTTTGCCGATCCCAGGGCCATTTATCACAAGGGAGAAAAAGAACAAACCTACTTTTCCTGGGTTACGACCTCTGGAGATATTGTTGTGGCGTCCTACAACCATCAAAACGGGGAATTTATTCAACACGTAGTCCGGGAGAAATTCCAGTCGGACGATCACGCCAATCCTACTTTGTTTATCAGGGACGACGGGCGCATTATTGTTTTTATGGCGGCTCATTTCGGAAATACTATAAAGCGGTATATTACCACCAACCCCGAAGATATCAGCTCCTGGGGTGAGGTATACGAATTTGGACATACCGTCACCTATCCTTATCCTTTTCAGCTGGGCAAGGATTCCATCTTGCTGTTTTTCAGGGGCGGCAGCTCCTGGAAGCCTCATATGGTCTTATCGACCAACAATGGAGAAACATTCGGCA
Source organism: Bacteroidales bacterium (assembly GCA_012511135.1). GTDB lineage: Bacteria > Bacteroidota > Bacteroidia > Bacteroidales > UBA1402 > UBA1402. The sequence continues at coordinate 2,792 of JAAZGQ010000128.1, forward strand.
ATCAGCAGGAATTTATTGTCAGTACCGGCAAACGTCCCTATATGCGTTATTGCCAGGGGGCAGACGGCAGCATTCACATGGCGGCTACCACCGGGCATCCCAGGGATGTGTTGGATAATAAAATCTTTTATTGTCGCTTTAATGATAATCGGTTTTACCGGGCAGACGGCTCCCTGATCAAGGATTTCGAAGAGGGCCCGCTTGATGTTCTGGAAATGGACGAAGTCTACAATGGAAGCTCTTACGGCAAAGGATGGATTTGGGATATCGCCCTGGAACAGGGAACCGGTTTCCCGGTGATGGTATATGCTTCTTTCCCAACAGATACCGATCACCGCTATCATTATGCCCGCTGGAATGGGGATACATGGACGAGTACCCAGATTACCGAAGCAGGCAGATGGTTCCCTCAAACACCTAAGGGAAAAATCGAACCCGAACCCAATTATTCCGGAGGGATTATTCTGGATTACGACGATCCCTCCATTGTGTATTTGTCCAAACAGGTGGATGGAGTATTCGAGATTTTTAAATATACAACGACAGATCACGGGCAAAGTTGGGAATCGGAGGCACTTACGGAAAATACCCCCAAAGGCCTGCTGAATGCGCGGCCCATAGTGCCGCGTCATCACAAAAAAGGTTTTTTTGATGTTGTTTGGATGCGTGGCCGTTACGAGTTTTATGCCGACGAGCGTTACAACACTTCTTTGGTTTTTCCAAAAATGGAAAAAACCGATGATTTAAAGGGAATCAATATTAAGCCAGATGTTCTCAGTTTATATCCTGCAGAAAGCCGGGAAGTTAAGGTAAACTTCCTGCCTTTTTCCACCAGGAACAAAAGCCTGAACTGGAGTTCCTCCAACGAAAAAGTGCTAAGTCTGGAAAACGGAATATTGACAGCCTTGGCCCCGGGCAGAGCCACAATTACGGCGACAGGTTTCAACGGGATTACAGGCAAATGCCGTGTGGTGGTCAAAAAGCCCCGTTTGCTAAAAAAAGCCTTTTTCGATTTTGGAACAGAGGAATCACCACTGTTTGCCTCAGCTATTAAAGTAACCGGCAACAGCTTGTTGAATGGCTCTTACGGCTGGTTAAGCCCTGTTATCTCCAGAGACAGAGGAGAAGCCATGAACGAGGAGGAAAGAGATTTCAATATGTCAGGTTCCCCGTCAGTGTTTCGGGTTCATATCAAAAACGGCGCTTACAAAGTGACCGTCAAACAGGGTGATTTGTCGTATATGCACGACCAAATGTGTGTCAAAGTGAATGGCCAGGTGATGATTTCAAACTTTACCACGGCTACAGGCCAGGTATTGAGTACCACTTTTGAAGTGAACACCAACAACGAAAAGCTGGATTTTGAATTCTCGCGCTCCGGCTCAGACCCCAATTGGGTAGTAAATTCTATTAGGATAGAACCGATATAAAAAATTTCTCTATATTTGTCGCGCTCAGGCAAAAAGGTGTTGCCAGAGAAAGAGGAAATTAATCTTTATACTACCCCTATGCAAAGAACCTTCAAAAAAGGCATCTTCGACCGCTACGACGGTTGGAGAGTGCGCAATGTGGATGCTGTGTTCAACATCATTCCCTACATTTTGCGTACCAGAGTCGATGCCCAGAATTTCGTGACAGAAGATTTTGAAACAGACCACCTGAAAGAATTTATTGCAGAACACCAAAAAGACATTCCCGGCCTGAGCCGTATGCATGTGGTGCTGGCTGCTTTGGTAAGGATGTTTTCGCAGAGGCCCTATCTAAATCGCTTCGTTATCTGGAACAAGCTTTTTTCGCGCAACACTATTTCCATCGCCATTGCTGTTAAGCGCTCGCTGACCGATAAAGGTGAAGAAACCCTGATTAAACCGGAATTTGAACCCACCGACACTTTGGCCGACGTTGCCCGCAAATTGCAGGAAGAATACGAGCTAAAAGTTAAGAGTGAAGAAAAGAACGGATCAGACAAAACTTCAAGATTCTTTGGCTATTTTCCCGATTGTGTCATTCGCTTCTTTGCCTTTTTGATGCGTTGGAGCGACAACTTAGGATTTTTGCCCAAAAGCATTGAACGCATCAGCCCCTGGCATTGCAGCTTGTTTTTTACCAATGTGGGCTCCATTGGTACACCGGCTATTTATCATCACCTGTATGAATTTGGCACCTGTACCATTTTTGTGGCCATGGGTCGGGTAAAGGCCCTGAATCATGTCGAATCTGACGGCAGCCTGAGCACCAAAAAGATCATGAGTCTAAAGTTTGTCATGGATGAGCGGGTTTGCGATGGCCACTATTACGCAACCGGTTTGCGTCTGTTGCATCAATATATTCTGAAACCCGAAAAATTATTGGTTCCGCCCGAAAAAGTAGAAATTGACGACGGCGTAGGCAAGCCGGTCTGGATTCATCCGGGCGATCTGCTCAAAAACGAAGGAGAATAAAGAATAGCTTCGTGACAGGTATATCCCTGCCGCCAAATA
>JAAZGQ010000129.1 GCA_012511135.1 Bacteroidales bacterium
CTCTTTCGGGGTATTCCAGTACCTGGTACCACATACCGCTTTGCGGATCTGCGTATTTGGGAAGAACTTCGTATAGATCTTTCAGAATATCAATCAAGACCTGACGCTGTTCTTGTTGGGGTATATAATCCAGCGCATCCACCAGGCCCATTACATACCAACCCAGACCTCTGCCCCAGCTATGCGCCGATTGTCCAGTTTTCTTATCGGCCCAGAACATGGAGCGCGTTTCGTCCCAGCCATGCCTGTAAAGACCTGTTGCAGAATCGTAGGTATGTTTGCCCACAGTGACAAACTGATGAACGACGTCTTCGTACAAGGCCTGCTGTTTTGAGGCATCCACATAGCGGCTGATGTATTCGGCATAAAAAGGTTGACCCATATACAAGCCGTCCAGCCACATTTGATAAGGATAGACTTTTTTATGCCAGAATCCCCCGTCAGAGGTTCGCGGATGTGTTTGCAACTGAGAAAACAGGCTGTCCAGAGCCATTTTGTATTTTGCTTCTCCTGTCTTGTCGTACATGCGAAACAATATCCGTCCAGGGCATATGTGGTCAATATTGTAATTGGTCTTTTTGTAAGTATAAATTTCTGCCTGCGGGCTGATCATGGTATCGGCATAACGGGCAGCATAATTCCAAAAACGCTCATCACCGCTCGCCTCGTACAAATCCATAAAAGCCAGCAACTCCAGTCCGTGCGTATAGTTCCATTTGAGGCGGCCTTTGTTTGAATCCAGGTTGGTAGGTACCGGTATTCTGATCATTTCGCTTTCGGCCATACGAACAGACAAAGCTTTTGTTGTGTTTTTTTGTCCACAGCCGGCAAACAAGGCCATTGTTGCAACAAGCAGCAATGTTATTCTGCCCTGCTTGTTTTGCAGTATGTTTTTATTTTTCATCACTTAAGGTGTTTTTGACTAACAGTTATCAAATTTCGACAAACAGGCCTCCAGACTATCCGTCCATAAAGGAACCGATACCCCGTAATCCCGGCGGATTTTGCTTTTGTCCAGCAGGCTGTAAGAAGGCCTTTGAGCAGCCGTAGGATATTCAGCTGTAGAAACCGGTAAAATTTTACAGCTGGTGATTCCTGCCAGCTGATGTATCTTTTGAGCAAACTCGTACCAGGAACAGCTTCCCTCGTTGCTGTAATGATAGATACCCGGGTAGAAATGACCGGCTTCGGCACTCTGTATGATTTTCATCAAAGCCTGCGCCAGGTCGGCCGCATAAGTCGGGCTGCCCCATTGATCACTGACCACTTTGAGTTCAGATTTTTCCCGACCCAGGCGTATCATTGTCTTTACAAAGTTGTTTCCGAAGGCAGAGTAAAGCCAGGCTGTACGGACTACTACTGACAAAGAGGGACAGATTTCGCTCAGCACTTGTTCCCCCTGCAATTTGCTCTTCCCGTATATAGACACCGGACAAACCGGATCGCCCTCGCTGTAAGGCCTGGCTTGTTTGCCATCAAAAACATAGTCTGTGGAAACATGCAAAACGATAGTATTATGTTGTTTAGCGGCGAGAGCCAGATTTCTGACTGCAGCACTGTTTACCGAATAGCATAAGTCAACCTCATTCTCTGCTTTGTCTACAGCCGTATAGGCAGCACAATTTAATAAATAAGCCGGCTTCAGACTGCTGAAACATGTTTTTACAGCTTCGGGATCCTGTAAATCTAATTCCTGTATGTCGGTAAAAGTAAATGCAAATTGCGGATATTGATTTGCCAGTAAACGTATTTCGTTACCCAGCTGGCCATTGGCACCTGTAACTAGAACCACTTTCTGTGTCATAATTTTTATAACTTTGCCACAAAATTAGGTAAATATATGAACTTCTTCAGTATAGACAC
>JAAZGQ010000130.1 GCA_012511135.1 Bacteroidales bacterium
CGAATATAGCGGCAATGGGAGCTAAAATCATTCCATAGTTATTCATCCACGTGAAGATATAGGCAGCGCCGGAGCCATAAATCCACCAGGGCTGGAAGACAAACGTGGCTATGATGCAGGCAATGATAACGCCCTTTCTGTATGAAATTCTCTGCGGGCTTATATTACTGAATCCGTTGGCCGGTGCAACCACATTGGCGGCTACAGTAGTTGTAAGAGTTGCTATGACAACACCGATTGCAGAAATAATAATAATCAGCTTATTATCAACATAGTAGAATACATTTGTAGGATCAAACATGGCTTCGCCCATGACAAGCTTTGTTGCCTGTGCAAAGTAAGCACCGATAAACGCCATTGCAAACATGGGAACAGGTACGCCGTAGAGCTGACCCCTGAACTGGACCTTCTGGGATTTGGCATATCTTGAAAAGTCCGGAATGTTCAATGCCATGGTAGCCCAGAAAGCGATGTTTCCGGTCAAACAGGCTGCAAAGACGTAGACGAAGCCGCCGTTTCCATCAAGTGTAGCCCAATCAATGCCTTGTTTCATAACGTCGCCAACAGCATAGCCGGCGCCGGTAACCAGTGCGATTGACCATGCCAGTAGGAGTATTATGACGACTACCAGTATCGGGGATCCAATATTTTGGACCCATTTGATGTTCTCGAAGCCGTTGTAGGCAATCCATGCAACAAAGACCATAAAGATGAAGAATCCGATTAACTGCCCCACAACAACAGCTCCATTACCGGGCAGGGCGACGGTTATGCTGTTGTCTCTGAAAAAGTAAAACGCCGTTCCAAGGATCGCGGCAATGGCACCACCGCCGACCCAGGACTGAACCGCAACCCAGCCACAGGCGACGAGACCTCTCATAACCGACGGAACGTGAGCACCTGTTGAGCCAAAAGTCAACCTGGCGAATACGGGGAAGGGAATACCGTATTTTGTTCCTGCATGGGAGTTCAGCTGAATAGGGATAAGAATGATAATATTGCCGAGGACTACGTTGAAAACCGCAAGCCAGGGAGATAATCCAAGGGCGATGGCAGCTGAGGCCAGCGAGAGAGCCGGAATACAGATACACATACCCACCCACAGGGCGGTAATGTTATATGTAGTCCATGTTCTTTGAGATACAGAAGATGGTTCTAAGTCTTCGTTGTAGTACTTTGAAGACACCAGTTCTGTGCGGGCGGCATCGGTAAGTTCGTACAAACCACCTGTCTCTTTTTGAGTGTACTGTGACATTTTGCACCTCCATATAAAAAATTAAGGAAACATTACGACTACATTATAGTATAAAGAAAAGGAAAAAGATAGTATTATTTAATATTTTAGAATATTCCATGTTGTAAAAAAAACACAGGCCGGACCAAGGGGTTTGAGAAATTGTATACAAAAAAGACGGATAAAAACTGAAAAATGTAACCAGTTTAGTTTAATCGAAGAAGATTTTTTGTAACCGGTTTAAAACGATTGTCAACGATTTCCGCTCAACCCGTGCAAAAGCATCTCCAAAAGATAGTTTTCATTGTCAAAAGAGTCTTCAGCCGCAGTGCAGTCTGAGGCTGTCCGGTGGTATTCAGAAAAAAGACCGCAGCGACAACTGATAAAAGCGCCGATCGCACCCATAATAG
>JAAZGQ010000131.1 GCA_012511135.1 Bacteroidales bacterium
GGAAGTGTACTGTCCTCCAGTCTGCTAAAATTGATGAATCTGCCGGACGACACCATTGTTTATCCGGGGCACGGGCCACAAACCAGCATAGGATACGAAAAGGCTCACAATCCCTTTCTTTGAGTTTGGAGCTTTTAAACACAGAAGCCCCTTGGAATCTGCTCCTCAAATGGTTTTGCACTGCTGCGCAGCAGCATAAAGAAGCAAAAACTAGTTCAAGTATGGTAAGGAAAAAAGCATTTCGTACACCATGCCTTTGGCCGGATGGTAAGTACAACGCAAGCCGGCATTGAATTCGGCGTTGATGCGCAGCAGGTTAAACCTAAACAAGCTCTCCAAACCGGTTGAATAGTAATTTCCCTTAACAAAACCGGACGAAGTCTCGGTGTAGGTTTTCAACAGGTCCACAAAAGGATATAATTCCAGAGCTTTTATATAAATAAAGCCGGGGATGGATAGATCAGGAAAAATGGCTAAAGCATAATCAAAGCTAAACGCCAGCATCTCGGGAGCATTTATATTATCTGCTCCTCTGAGTTTAACAGCATTGCCCAGATAAAAACTTCGATCCCGGGTAGTATGCCCCTGATAAGCGACACTTAATTTAATACCCTGATTTTTGACCAGGCCTGGCAGATAGCCGTAGAGTTTGGTGTAATACAAATCGGTAAAATAGCCCCGGTTAAAGGGCGCTGCAGCCATCTGTAAATTAAGGCCGGCTCCCCAGCGGGGAAAAAGATCGCGCGGAGCCATCGACTTCATACTGTAAACTTGTATGCCTGCCTGTATGGAATTCAGGTAGTGGCTTTGATCTACGCTGTCGATAAAAAAGCGGTTGTTTGAAAATTGCCAGTTGACAGAGGGTATAATCCCCTTGTGCCAGCCGTATCTGTCAAAGTTCAAAGGAAGGTAGGCAGACAATTTGGCATCAAAGGAAATTTCCGAAAGAGTATCTCTGCTCAGCATTCTTCCTCCCCCATCCAGTAAAACCAGTCCCTGCCGGATTACATCCCGCTCGTTCACATCGGCCTCGAGGCTAAGTACCGGATACCAGCCGGAATAGGTATATTTTAAATGTCCGGCATGAAAACCTCTTTGATAAGCGTAGCCGGCCTGCAGTACCGAAGTACTGAGGGCATTTTGCGACATAAACATCAGGCCGGGACTAAGGCTTCGGTGCAAATTTTCAAAACTCAGAGCGGACAGTTCGTCCAGGTCGTAATAAAAAGGCGACCAGGAATGAATATTGAACAAATGACCGGCCTTGCTGTACTTGCTGACCGGATAACTCAAATCTTTGGGAAATAACATTGTATCTACCACAAGTCCGCTTTCGGCAGTAAATCGGTCAGCCAGATCCAGAGGCCTCAGGGCCTCCTTTTTTTCTAAAACACTGCGATCAGGTAAGCTGGTTTCAAAAGATTGTTCGACAACTTTTAGTTCTCCGGCTGGCAATGCTGCAATATGATAACCTCTTTTATCGTAGGAAACAAAATACAAGCTGTCTTCCCTGGAATTCCAACACAAATCAAAAGCCCCGAAACGGGCATTAGTCAGGCGATAACTTTTGCCGCTCTGTAAATAAAGCCGAAAAATATTATCGGTACCTCCGGCATCGCTTTCAAAACATAAAGTTTCTTTGCAATAATGTAAACCTGACAATTTACGATGCTGAGGAGACATTTGCTCTTTCCATTCCCCAGATTGAATATCCAGCGAATAAATACCGGCTCCCTGGTCAGAAATCAGAACGGCAAAAATACGACGGGCCAGGTCATCCCAGACCATTTCGAAAAGCTGGGCACCAAAAGGCACCGAATAAACTTGTTTTATTTCCCCGTTTGAAGGATCCAAGATATGCAATTCAGAACCTCCGCCAATCAAATAAGAAGCCACTGCGATTTGTTGGCCGTCTTCCGAAAGCGCAGGCAAATAATAGCGACTCTTTTTGCTCAGCCTTTGTGTTTTTTTGGTCTCCAAATCGTAACTCAACAAAATGGAATAACTTTCGTGCACCCAGCGCGGACTATTGAACTGTTCCGACCAATAGACTTTGTTGCCGCAGGACATCAGAGAGGAATTGACATCTCCCATCGAACGTAAATGCTCTGCTTTTTCCCCTTCTTTTATCCTCACAAGACTCAGAGGTTCAGATAAACTTTCTTTCAATGCCAGAGGGCCCTGATTGCTAAAACAAGGAGATCGATAGGAAACATAATGCTTTTCCGGGACAGTTATCAAACGCGGGCTGTCAAAGGGCGCTTTTTCGGCCTCTTCCTCCAGCCACATTTGTTGGTAGAGAGCAGAAGCAGGTTTAAACAACTGATAAAAATTGGAGCCAAAATGCTGCTTATAACTTTTGTTGTAATTGAAAGGATTGCGGGTAATATCTCTAAAGACGTAAGGAAGAACATCAGCAGTTCCAGAAGAAGAAGATAAAGCAGAAACGGAAGAAGAATTCAGATAAGTCCCGGCCGAAAGTTTAAGATAGCCCAAAGCGTATTCGTTGGGAATAAAATGCTTAAGAGAACCGAAATGCCATTTATCTATGGAAAATTTCAC
>JAAZGQ010000132.1 GCA_012511135.1 Bacteroidales bacterium
ACCAGCGGGGACAGCTTTGTTGTAAACTTAAACATGAAAAAGGAAGGGGTACGCTGGCTCTTTTTTCAGGAAATATGGAACGAGCAAAGCGGAAAACTCTGCGTAAAGGCCAAAGTCGCTGCTGTTGCCGTGGTAAACGGACGTCCAAAAAATTGCGCGGAGGTAGATGCTGCTTTCAATAAAATTCTGGCTGAAAAAGAATAGTCTCTACAATTCTTTCTCTACAATTCTTCAGCGACCAGGAATTTCAAAGACAAACAATAATTCCAAGTCGACCAATAATTCCAAAAAATCCGGGAATCTCAAGTCGACCAATAATTCCAAAACGTCTGGGAATCTCAAGGCGAACAATAATTCCACAGCGAATAATAATAACCGGAGCGCAGCATTTTGAATGTGGCGGTTTTTGCCCTGTGCACGCACCCGGGCTAAATTTGTAACTGATTGCTAAATAAAAATTACTATGTCTCAGTTACATCGAATTGCCTTGAGCATGTTGCGCTGCCTCAGTCCGCAAAATGCCCGCCTCTTGCTCGAAGAACTAAAAACGCCAGAGGCTGTTTTCGATCCGGAGTTCTTGAAAGAGATCCCCGGCCTCAATCCACGTTTACAGGAAGAAGTCTCCTCGGGGGCAGCTCTGAGGCAGGCCGAACGGGAATTGGAATTTATGGAAAAAAGCGATGTTTGTCTGCACTGGTTTGAGGACGAAGATTACCCGGCCCGTTTGCGCACTTGCCCCGACGCTCCCTTGTTGCTTTATAGTATGGGCGAAGCAGACCTGAATCCGCCCAAGATGCTTTCGATAGTGGGCACTCGCAAGATGACTGCCTACGGGCGCCTGTTTTGCGAGCAGTTTATTCAGGATCTGGCCGGCGCTTTTCCCGATCTTACTATAGTAAGCGGGCTGGCATACGGGGTAGATGTATGTGCTCACAGAACAGCCTTGAATTTCAATTTAAAAACCCTGGCTGTGCTGGCACACGGGCTGGACCGTGTTTATCCTCCCGCGCACAGGCAAACCGCCAAAAAGATTGTGCAGCAGGGGGCTCTGCTCACAGAAATGCCTTCGTACACCCAGCCTCTGGGCTGGCGCTTTGTGCAGCGCAACCGCATCGTGGCAGGCCTGGCAGATGCCTGTGTGGTGGTGGAGTCGGCCGAAAAGGGAGGGTCTTTGATTACGGCTTATATGGCCAGGGAATACAACCGGGAAGTTTTTGCGTTGCCCGGCCGGATTATCGATCCTTATTCCAGGGGTTGTAATAAATTGATAAAGAATCAAGTGGCGGCTTTGCTGGAAAAAGCCGGGGATCTGATTCGGGAGATGAACTGGGATCAGAACATCAGGCAACAAAGCCGTCAGCAAACTTTGTTTCCTTTGTTGGAGGCCGGTTTGCAGGAGGTGTTTGACTTGTTTGGCGAGGGCAGGGATTACGATACTTCTGAATTGTATGAATTGTTGCGGCAGAGGCGTGATTGCGATATGGGCTATTTGCTGTCGGTATTGTTGCAACTGGAATTGTATTGTCTCATCAGGATACTGCCGGGCAATAAATACCGACTGTATTGACCAGCCAATGATTTAGTCAGCTGCAAATTGAGCTCAAAGGCAGAAAAAACAGAACTAGCATTTAGAATTGGAAGCAATGTCAATAAAAAATACTAAATTTGGCAGACAAACAGCCTTACTGAGCGAAATTAGCATCCATGATCAGCATTTGTATTCCGGTATATAATTTTGAGATAGATTTATTAGTCAAGGCTTTATCCCCTCAGATCGAATCGGCAGATGCAGCAGTGGAGCTCATAGTCATTGACGACAACTCCAGGGCAGACATCAAAACCAGGAACAAAGCCAGTTGCCAAAACTGCAAGTATATAGAGTTGTCCGAAAACATAGGGCGATCCAAAATCAGAAATTTATTTTTGAACTACGCCAGTCAGGATTATCTACTCTTTTTGGATTGCGATTCCCTTATTGAGAATCCGCGATTTTTACAGAATTACCTGGAAACACTGAAACAGCAAGCCAAAGTTGTCTGCGGAGGCAGAATATACGGTCCCCGGCCCCCGGGCAGGCAGCAAAGACTCCGCTGGAAATACGGAGTTTGCAAAGAAAGTCAGCCCTGCGAAAGCCGCAAAAAGCAGCCCTACAAATCCTTTATGTCCAATAATTTTCTGATTCAGCGCCGGGTGCTCGAAGAAATCAGGTTCGATGAACGCATTACACAATACGGCCACGAAGATACGCTGTTCGGCTATTCCCTGGCGAAAAATCAAATACCGATAACACATATCGACAATCCGGTGTTGAACGGAGACATCGAAAGCAACACTGAATACCTGAGGAAAACCCGCGAAGGCATCAACAATCTAACAGCCATTCTGAATTATGAAGAATACCATCAGGACTTGATACAGGATATTAGCCTCTTGCGGTTTTACGACAAGATCCGCAGGTTTGAAAACATCGTCCTGTGGTTTTTCTTACTAAAAAAACCAGTGATAAATTACTTGTTAAGCAAGGGTTACGTGAATTTGCAATTATTCGACTTTTATAAACTAGGCCTGTTTATTGAACAAAAACGAAAAAGATCAAAAACGAAAAATACCAAGACATGAAAACTAAACTATCAGGCTTGTTCGCCTTACTTTTTATCAGCCTCGGAGTCCAGGCTCAAGCTTATCAAAAAACAACATTGGGCATTAAAACTCAAATTAAGGGTCACGAAATTGAACTGCAGTTTTACAGCCCCGACATTGTTCGGGTAATAAAATACCCCGCGGGCCACAGCTTCGACAAGCAAAGTTTATCGGTGGTACTTAAACCCGGGGAAACTTCGTTCAATGTAAAACAACGAGGCGATGAGCTCATACTGGACAGCAGAAAAATGCAGGTCCGGCTCGACCTGAACAGCGGCAACATTGCTTTTGGCGCGGAGGGGAAGCCCTTGCTGAGCGAAAAAGAAGCAGGAGCCTCCTTTAGCGAATTCGACGACGCCGGCACTAAGACTTTTTCGGTGAAACAAGCTTTTGTCCTGGACAAAGAGGAGGCGATTTACGGCC
>JAAZGQ010000133.1 GCA_012511135.1 Bacteroidales bacterium
GAAATACGCCGGACGGCTTTGAATTCGCCTTCGGACACCCGGGCAGAAGCCACTTCTATACGGTCAACTCTGAGTTCCTCGAGTAAAAGCCGGGCGATGCTTAATTTCTCCTGCACCCCAAAACTCACACCCGAGGTTTGTTCACCGTCCCTTAGAGTAGTGTCGAGTATTTCAATTGTTTTCATTTTCCCAGGCTTGAATCTTGTCTTTGTTGCTCAACAAAAAATCGATGTCGTCGTAGCCTTGCAGCAGGCAATTCTTTTTGTAGGAGTTTATCCCGAACTTTTCTTCGCGGCCGCTGGCATTGTTGCGGATGACTTGCTTTTCGAGATCGACGGTCAGAGTGTTCTGCGCATCGGCTGTCACAGTCTCGAATATATCCTGCAAAAAGCCTTCACTGACCACCACGGGCAAGACTCCGTTGTTAAGGGCATTGTTTTTGAAGATGTCGGCAAAGAAACTCGACACCACCACGCGAAAACCGTAACCGGCAATAGCCCAGGCTGCGTGTTCACGGCTGGAGCCGCTGCCGAAATTTTTACCGGCCACCAGGATCGATCCGCTGTAAAGGGGATTGTTTAAAACGAAATCGGGGTTTGGGTTATTCTTGTTGTCGTAGCGCCAGTCTCTGAAAAGATTGTCTCCAAAACCCTCTTTGGAAGTTGCTTTGAGAAAACGGGCAGGTATGATTTGGTCGGTATCCACATTCTCTATGGGAAGTGGAACGACAGTAGAACTAAGAGTTATAAATTTTTCCATGATTCAAAAAGTTCTGGGATCAGTAATCCGGCCACTAAGGGCTGCCGCGGCAGCTACCAACGGGCCGGCAAGTATAGTTCTGGCGCCGGGACCCTGGCGACCTTCGAAGTTGCGGTTGGAGGTGGAAACGGCGTATTTGCCGGCGGGTATCTTATCTTCGTTCATGGCCAGACAAGCCGAACAGCCGGGTTGTCTCAGGACGAAGCCTGCTTTTTCCAGGATTTCGGTGAGGCCCTCTTCGCGACATTGTTGTTCGACCGCTTTGGAGCCGGGCACCAGCCAGGCAACTACCTCGGGGGCTTTTTGCCGGCCTTTGATAAATTGGGTAAAGGCTCTGAAGTCTTCTATTCTTCCGTTGGTGCAACTGCCCAGGAATACATAATCAATCTTTTTCCCAAGCAGAGATTCACCCGGTTTAAAACCCATATAGTCCAGCGCTTTGCTAAACGAGGTCCTGCCGGCGGGATCTATGCTCTCAAGCTGAGGAATCGATTCGGTGATGCCCATGCCCATGCCCGGATTGGTACCGTAGGTAATCATAGGTTCTATATCTTCGGCTTTGAATTGCACTTCCTGGTCAAAGACGGCATCCTCGTCGCTACGGAGTGTTTTCCAGCCTGCCAGGGCTTGTTCCCAGGCTGCGCCTTTGGGGGCAAATTCACGGCCTTTGATGTAATCGAAAGTGGTTTGGTCTGGAGCGATCATACCGCCCCGGGCTCCCATTTCGATGGACAGGTTGCAGAGTGTAAGGCGGCCTTCCATAGTCAAAGCCTGTACAGCCTCGCCGGCGTATTCCACAAAAAAGCCGGTGGCGCCTCCGGTGGTCATTTGGGCAATGATGTACAAAGCCATGTCTTTGGCTCCTACCCCGGGTTTGAGTTTACCCTCTACTTTGATCCGCATTTTTTGGGGTTTTGTCTGCAATATGCTTTGTGCAGCCATTACCATTTCTACTTCGGAAGTACCGATGCCTAAAGCCACTGCTCCCGGCGCGCTGTGGGTAGAGGAGTGCCAGTCGCCACAGACTATGGTCATGCGCGGCAGGGTAAGGCCGGTCGCGGGCCCCACCACGTGAATCACTCCGTTTTTGGGATGACCCAGCCCAAAATAGCTGATGCCGAATTCCCGGGCATTATCCTGCAGCGTGTCTACCTGCTTGCGAGACACAGGATCCTGAATGGCTTTGTCCTGATCGACCGTAGGAATATTATGATCGGGAATAGCATAGGTTTTTTCGGGACGCAGAAAGCTCAGCTTTCTGTTTCTCATGCCCTGAAAGGCCTGAGGACTGGTGACTTCGTGGCAATAATGCCGGTCGATGTACAATTGGGTTGGTCCGTCGGGAACAGCTGCTATCACGTGCCTGTCCCATATTTTATCGAATAAGGTTTTTCCCATGTTTAGTTAATTTTTAGCGTACAAATTTGTTGATGGCGTCAATGTAGGCTTCGATTGAGGCGGTTACTATGTCGGTGTTGCCCGAGAATCCGTAATATACGGAACCTTCGTGTTCCACCTGCATGTGCACCTTGCCGGTATCGTCGCTGCCTTTGGCTATGGCCTGAATCAGGAATTCCTGAAGGGTCATTTCCCGGTTGATAATACGTTTTAAGGCCTTGATTCCGGCGTCTACAGGACCATTGCCCGAAGCCGAAGCTTCGAATTTTTCACCGGCAATATCCAGGGTTACACTGGCCACCGACCTTACACCCTTGCCCGAAACCACTTGGAGATGATCGAGTTTAATGCGTCTTTTCTCGGTTCTCTCCTCGCCTACCAGCAACAAAACGTCATCGTCGTTGATGTCTTTTTTTCGGTCGGCTAATTTAAGAAATTCCTGATAAACTTCCGACAAACGCTCCCCTTCAATCTCAACACCCAAAACATGTAAGCGGTGCTTGAGAGCAGCACGTCCGCTGCGGGCGGTCAACAAAATAGAATTTTCATCCATGCCCACGTCTTTGGGATCCATAATTTCGTAATTCTCGCGGTTTTTGAGCACCCCATCCTGATGTATGCCCGAGGAATGAGCAAAAGCATTGCGGCCTACAACGGCTTTGTTGGGCTGCACCGGCATATTCATCAGGCTCGATACCAGGCGGCTGCTGTGCATGATACGCTGAGTGTTGATGTCGGTATGTACACCCAGGTCTTTGTGGCATCTCAGTATCATGGCGATTTCTTCGAGCGAAGTATTACCGGCTCTTTCACCGATGCCGTTGAGGGTGACTTCTGCCTGGCGGGCTCCGTTGAGAATACCCGACATGGTGTTGGCTGTGGCCATGCCCAGATCGTTATGGCAATGGGTGGATATGACAGCTTTATGGATGTTGGAGACATTTTCCATCAAATAGCGGATTTTGGCTCCGTAAACATCGGGCAGGCAATAACCTGTGGTGTCGGGAATATTCACTACCGTGGCACCGGCTTTAATAACAGCCTCCACTACCCGGGCCAGGTATTCATTGCCGGTGCGGCCTGCATCTTCGGCATAAAATTCCACGTCTTCCACATACTTTTTGGCGTATTTAACGCAGGCTATGGCTCGTTGCAAAATATCGTCCTGATTGGAGTTGAATTTGTATTTGATGTGATAGTCCGATGTACCTATGCCCGTGTGGATACGTCCTCTTTTGGCGTATTTAAGGGCCTCGGCTGCTACGTCGATGTCTTTTTCGACCGAACGGGTAAGGGCACAAATGGTCGGCCAGGTAACGGCCTTGGAAATTTCTACCACCTATTTAAAATCGCCCGGACTCGATATCGGAAAACCAGCTTCGATGATGTCCACTCCCAGTGACTCAAGGGCTTTAGCTACCTGAATCTTTTCTACGGTGTTCAACTGACAGCCTGGCACCTGTTCGCCGTCGCGCAAGGTGGTGTCGAAAATAAAAACTTTGTCTGACATATTGGTTAATTTTAAAATTGGTTCAAAAAAAAAGCTCCTCCTGCCTGGTAGCAAGAAGAGCTCTATATTTTTAGCGATCGTTATCCTCTGATATATACACCTGTCTTACTACCTAACTACTGAATAGTAGAATAGCAATTAGAGCCAGGGAAATCAGAGCTGTGTGGATCATAATTTGTTCACTTGTGGCCGCAAATATAGCTATTTTTTGAATAACACAAAGGGATGAGCTATTTTTTTTCTTCGGCAAGCTGAATTTTTACGGCATTCATACCTTTGGGGCCTCGTTCCAATTCAAAGTTAACCTGTTCACCCTGTTTAATGGATTCATAGGCATTGCTAATATGAAAGAAATACTTTTCTACCGAATTGCTGTCTTTGATAAAACCGTATCCCTTTTCGTCGTTGAAATGCTCTACCCTGCCTGTTAAAACGCTGTCTTCTTCGGGTTTTTTGGGGGTGGAAACCGCTATGCTGTCGGCATCAATCTTTGACTTGGCACGGGGTTCCGGGGGAGTGTCGACTATACGACCATATTCGTCGACGTAAGCAATCATATCATCAAATGATTTGTTGCCAGCGTTGCTTTTACGTTCTTCTTTGCGTTTTTGTTTTTCTACTTTCTTACGCTGTTTCTTTTTTTCTTGTTCTTTTTTGTTGAATGAAATCGCCATGTTTTTGGTTGAATAGTTTATAGCTTAATATTTATTGTGAGTTGTTCTTTGTTGGTGGTTTTCTTGATTATTATTTGGAAAGGGCCAGTTTATATTCATTTTTCAGCTTGGCAATTACTTCTTTTACGCTGCTGATGCGATCGGAAAGATAAGCATTAGCTCCGGCAAATGCATAACCTTTTTGCATATTTCCTTTGGAAGCCTGGTACAAGGCTTTGATGATGCAATAGGGACTCTTGGAATAATCACAGGTTTTGATGCAATGATAAGGGCATCCTTTAGGTTTTTCGCGGCCTTGCTCTACTCCTTGTAAAAAATCACCGCCAAATGCTCTTCCCGGCAAACCCACCGGGCTTTGTATAATTTTCAGGTCTTGTTTTGCCGATTGAATATATACTTTTTTGAATTTTTCTGAGGCATCGCATTCATCTGTGGGCACAAAAATACTTCCCATTTGTACGGCAGAGGCTCCCATTTTCATAAAACGTAAAACATCCTCACCTGTCGAAATACCCCCGGCAGCAATGACCGGGATATTTTTTTGACTTCGGTATCTTTCGGTAACAGTCAGGACTTCGGGAATCAAATGTTCTAAAGTAAAATGTTCGTCTTCTATCTGTTCTTTTTTGAATCCTAAATGACCACCGGCCTTAGGGCCTTCCACTACTATAGCATCGGGTAAATAATTGTAATTCTTTTGCCATTTCTCGCATAGAATGGATGCTGCGCGGGCAGAAGAAACAATTGGAGCCAATTGGGTTTGGCTGTCTTTGCTTAAATATGAGGGCAAATCCAGGGCTAAACCCGCTCCGGCAAAAATTATGTCGGCTTTTTCTTCGATGGTGGTACGCACCATGTCGGCAAAATTTGACAAAGCCACCATAATATTTACACCAACTATTCCCTTGGTTTTTTCACGGGCTTTACGTAATTCTTCGCGAAGCCCCCAGACGCAGTTTCTGAGATAATCGCCCGGGTGTTTTTTGTACAACAAACCCAGGCCGGCACAGGAAATAACGCCAATGCCACCTTCGTTGGCCACTGCAGCAGCCAGTCCGGACAAAGAAATACCGACTCCCATACCGCCTTGAACCACCGGCAACATAATTTGTCTGTTTCCTATAGAAAAGGATTTAATCATACTATAAATTAAGAATGAAGTCCTTTTGAGTGCTTCGGGTGAAAAGTATTAACCTAAGCTGCTATTGAGATCAACGACAACACAACTGGATTTGTCAGATCACTGAAAAAACAAAGAAAAATCGCGCACGGGTTCAATAAAAACTTTGAAACTACAGGCAACAAAGATACGGAATTTATTCGGTATAACACCTCTTTTTACCTGTTCGGTTAAATTTCCTGCATGAGCAGGATTATCAACTACTTTTTCCGCTTAAATTGAAGACTTCTTGACTTTGCATCAAGAATATGGGAATTTAAATCTTGACAGGATATTTTGCCTACTATTTCAATTTTATAATTGACCATATTGACTAATAATAAGTTCGAAATAGCTACCTGCTAAAGAATTCTTATCCAACTTCGGACAAACTTCGGCAACTGCGGACAGACAAAGGTCAATCTTCGGACATTTAGAGAAAGATATACTTGGAAAGATTTGTATCTCCCTCATTTTTAAGAAGTTTCTTCTCTGTCAATTCGGACAAATCCCTGCGTGCCGTTCTATCCGAAATACTGTATTTTTCGGCGTATTCTGTACTTGTAACTCTGCCTTTAGACTTGAAATAAACCAAAGCATCAATCTGCCTTTCGTTCAGACCTAACTTGCTCAAATCTGTGTCCCAACCGAGTTAGCAACTCTAGGTTGCCATATCTTAAGATATGAGGCAGAAAATATCACTTGTTTGGCAATAAACAACCCAAATTGCCAAAATTGTGATAAATCTTTTTATGAACTATTTTCAGGATTGAATTCTATTGCTTTTTGTACTACTAGTGTTCTGTCTCTGTTGTAACTATTGCTAAAGGGGCGTAGTTGTTGAAACAAAAAGACCGCCGTAAACTCA
>JAAZGQ010000134.1 GCA_012511135.1 Bacteroidales bacterium
TCAAACTTAACTTCTGTTTTTGTGGGATGAATATTCACGTCTATGCTGTCGGGAGCAGCCTCCATGAAAACAAAAAAGACAGGTTGATAGGATTGAGGCACCAGGGGTTCAAACACCTTTAGAATGGATTTCCTGAAATAGGGGTGTTTAATAAATCGCCGGTTCACAAAGAAAAACTGTTCGGAGGCTCTTTTGCGGGCAGCATCGGGAGCTCCCACAAAACCGCTGATTCGCACTATTTCGGTTTCTACCTCAAGAGGAAATAGTTTTTTATTGAGCTGTTCACCGAAAATGGCAACAATACGTTGTCTCAGTCCCGAAGGCAGAAGTCTGTAGATGCTTTCTCCGTTATGAACCAGACTGAGCTGTAATTCTGGGTAGGCCAGGGCAATTTGAATGAATTCATTGCGAACCTGCAGCCATTCTTTGGCGTTGTTGCCCAGGAATTTCCTGCGGGCAGGTATGTTGTAAAAAAGATTACGAACCGAAAAACGCGAGCCTGAGGCACAAAGCACCGCTTCTTGACTTTCAATTTTGGAACCGGCTATCAATACTTTGGTTCCCAATTCGTCTTCGGGCTTTTTGCTGAGCAATTCGACCTGGGCTACAGAAGCAATGGAAGCCAGAGCTTCACCACGGAAGCCCATGCTGCGAATTTTTAGTAAATCTGTGGCCTCGGCCAATTTAGAAGTGGCATGCCTTTCGAAAGCCAACACAGCGTCCCCGGCAGACATGCCCTTGCCGTTGTCTGTTACCTGTATCAGGCTTTTGCCCGCATCTTTCACCAGGACATCAATCTGGCCGGCTCCCGCGTCGATGGCATTTTCCATCAGTTCTTTAACGGCCGAAGCGGGACGTTGAATCACCTCACCGGCGGCAATTTGGTTGGCCACCGACTCCGGTAAAACCCGTATGATATTGCCTTCCAAATCTTTATCCGGCATAACGAGACACTAAGAAATAGACTACTATGATAATCAGGAGCAGCAGCAACAGTATTCGTAACATCTTGTTGCCGCTTTGTTGTCTGCCGGTTCGGCTTCCGCCGGGAACGGCCTCTCTAAAACTGCCACGGATAGTTTTATCGAAATTTTTTTTCAGCTCTTTTTCTTCGATGAGGCCCATTTCTGCTTTTATCTTTTGTTCTCTTTCTTCGCGGGCTTCTTTTTGAGCATCGTAGTAAATGGGCTGATGATCAAATTTTCTAGGTTTGCGTTGTTTGAAAAATGACATATTATCTGCTGTTTTTACTTTTAAACGTTCTGAGGGTGCTTTTGCTGGAAGCGTCGGATGATCCGCCACCGGCTGCACCGTCCTTATTTGCACTCATATTCGTGGCTCTTGGCCGGTCTGTCAGACGAAATACATCCAAAGGGCCCTTGGGACGCAGCTGTATCGGCCAGCTGAAATGCTCAAGATACTTAATTTCTTCGGTAACCAGCTGTAAAGGATAAAACTTTCCTTTGGGTTGGGGGCTCACTTTGAGTCTTTCTACTTTTCCCTCCTGGTCCATGTATATATACAGGGAACCGTTTTCCAGGCGGTTCAGTCCTAAGATTTTTTGTTTTTCGTCCCTGGGAAGATAGATCGATTCCGGATTTCCTTCTATGACAACCCTGCGCACTTTGTTGTTTTCGAAATAAGCAATCAGTTCTCTGCCCGAAGATTGATTGTAGAGGCTGCTGTCTTCTTTGGAAGCCAGCAGGGCAAGTCCTTCCACTTCCATATAATCGGCTTGCTGATTTTTGGTGTAAAGACGAATTTGCTGTCCGCTGATTTGCTGGTTATTGGCCCAAAGAATAGGATTGCCGAAAAGCTGAAGCACGGAATCACGCGTCGAATAAAAGGCAGAATCACACAGTCCCTGTAAATCTGTCCGATAAGTCCGGACATTGTAAAAAGCTCTGAAAGTGTCGTATATTGAGTCTTGTTGTCCCAGCAGAGTGTCGGCGTGCAAATAAAAAGTGTCTTTACCGGAATATTCTCTGAGCAAAGCTTTTTGGGTTAAGAGGGCGTAATTGTTGCTCTGGTTGTATATGGCATAATCTGAGTTAAGTGTAATATGCCTGCCGGAGTCCACCATTTCAACATCCATAAAAGCTTCGCCAATGTCCAGGCTTTGATCGTATAGAATAGAATCGGCAGTCATATTTCTTTGCTCACTCAAAATGTAGGATCGATCCAAAAGAAGACTTTTGTCGGTTTTGGTATTGTACCAGCCCCGGTAGGCAATGATATCAGCATTTTCGGCTTCTATCTCGGTTCTGGAAATAATTGAGGCCAGGCCTGTTTCGGTGTGGTAATTCAAAGTGTCGGTTTTCAACAGAAACTGAGGGTGAGTCAGGACAACATCCTTTTTGAAAAAAGCCATTTTAGAGTCGGGATTGTAGCGCCCGTAATCAGAACTAAGTGTATTGGAGGGGTCAACAATTTTTCCGCCATTGTAGTAATAGCCTATGTTGGCCAGTCTGTCGTAATCCAGGTGGTCAGTGTATAAAGTAACTTCTTTGTTGACCATGCGAACCTCTTTTCTGATTTGGGCCAGTTTTTTGTTCCCGTCATAAAAAAGGGTTTTGCCGTAGATAAACAAGGTGTCTCCCTGTTCTATTCTGACGTTTCCAAAAGCTCTGAGCGAATTTTCTTCTCTGTAGTAATGGGCCGTATCACAATACAACCAGGCATTGTCGTGCCTGAAACGAACATCGCCGATCAAAAAATGATAATCCGGACTGATGGTTTTGTCGAAGTTAGTACTGTTTGCGTGTTCGAGAAAGACCCTGTTGTTCTGGGCCTGTAAAACAAAAGAGCAGAGGCACAATAAACCAAGGCTTATATGCCGTAATGCCGGTTTTATGTTGGTTGCACTGAACATATTATTTAATCCATCCCGGATATTGAAAATCACAGTTCCTCCATTTTTCGTCAATGCGGACGTAAATTTCCTTTTGTTTGTTTACGATCCATTCCTGGATCAACTTTTCCTGTTTTTTTTGTAATACAATATCTTTTAATTTCAGGAAATCTTCTTCCACTGTCGCTTTATGAGCCTTGGTTCTGTTTTTGACACGGACAATGGCACAAATTTCTTTATCGTTATCAGGATTGAGCATACTGAAGGGAGCCGAGATTTCACCAAGATTCATAGAGTAAACAACTTTGCTGACTTCCTGAGGCAATTCCTCTAGTTGAAAATGCGAAGTGCCTGTATTGGAATTGAACATCAAGCCTCCGTTTTTTCGGGTGTTTTTGTCTTGTGAATACATCATAGCCGCATCGCCGAAACTAAATTTGCCTTTGCGAATAAAATCGGCGATACTGTCCAGACGCATCATTGCTTCGTTTCTTTCTGTAGCCGAAACCCTGGGTTTAAGCAAAATATGACGGCAATTCACACGATCTCCTCTTTTTTCGATCAATTGGATGATATGAAAACCGTCATCGGTTTCCACGATACGCGATACTTTTGTGGGATCTGTCAGGCTGAAGGCTGTAGCTGCAAATTCCGGCAGCAGTTCGCCTTTGCCATAGAAGCCTGTTTCTCCTCCGAATTTGGCCGTGGCTCTGTGTTCGGAATACAAAACAGCCAGTGTAGAAAACTTTTCGCCATTGTTAACTCTTTCGGTAAACTCCCGCAGACGTTCCTTGATGGCTTCAATTTCGGCTTCCGGGATTTTGGGTTCCAATGTGATAATTTCTACTTCAATTTCTGCAGGTATGATTGCAATACTGTCAGAGGGCAGAGATTTATAATAAGCCCGCACTTCGGCAGGAGTTACACTCTGACCTTTGAGCAAAGTTTGCTTCATCAGGTGTATAGTTTGTTCATTTCTGGCGTATTCACGTTGTTCTTCGCGAATTTTGGAAAGGGGTTTACCAAAATACTCTTCCATCTTTTCTCTGGAGCCCAGCACGTTGATCATATGGTTGATGTTTCGGTCAACATTGGCAATCACATCGTTGTCGGTAACAATAATACTGTCCAGCTCAGCCTGATGCAGAAATAATTTTTGAACTGCCAGTTGTTCGGGGATGACACAATAGGGATCTCCGCTGAATTTTTGCCCTTCCTGCAAAGCTTGCAAACGGTAGGCTTCCACTTCTGATTTCAGAATGGCTTCGTCGCCTACCACCCAGACAATTTCGTCAACGATGTTGTTTTGTGCTTGCAGGCCAGGTAGGGCTAAAACCAGCATTAAGGCTGTTAAATATATAAATTGTTTCATTGCGGATCGATAGTTAGGTCTAGTGTTGAGGCAGTATCAACAACAGGAATGGAAAAATATTTTATTTCGCCCTTGCGTTTGGCTTGTTCGAACATGTCGTTCTCAAATTGATGAATAAAATTTGTTTTCCTGCTGTTTATCAAAATATTTTTTATTTGGGCACTTACATAATCCAGGGGTTGAGGACTGCCGGTCGTAATGTAATCACTGATGTACAAGAGATAACAATAATTGCTGTCTTCGATTTCCAGAAACTTATTATTGCGGAGAAACTTTACCTGATCGGATATATTGGCCGGAATTTGATCCATTACATCGTCCAGGCTCATCCAGTTTTCGTAAAAATATTCGTAAATGCTGGCGTTTTGATACGAATATTTCTCAATGTTATCCAGCGACTCTGCGTCGTTTTTTTTATACCAGCTTTTTAATTTATCCAGTCCCGGAGCCGATAAGGGAACTTTGATAAACAAACCTTTTATCAGGTTTTTGTTGGAAAGAAATCGGTTGGCGTTTTTTTCGTAATATTCCGCCATATCGGCTTCCGTCACTTCGGTTTCCATTTTTTCGTTAAGCGCCTGCTGTTGGTATTGGTAAATGATGAGTGAGCGCCGGTAGTTTTCGACCATTCTTTCTATTTCAGGACTTTGGCCCAGATTTGTGCTGGCAGCCTGATACAAAAGGGTTTCTTTGACCCAGTTTTCAATATAGTTATTGGCCAGGCGTATGCTGTCGACTGAATTCAGGCCTGTTGGCAGAGCGTTTTGAATCTCATCAAGGTACAGGCTTGCATCTGAAACTTGTACAACGGCAACTCTGGGCGCTTCGGTTTCTTTGCCCAGGCATGTCTGCAGCCAGGCAGGCATAAGCAACAACAACCAGAGAAGATGTTTCATAGTCAAACATAAAAACGCAAAGATACTAAAAAACCCTCAGTATTTGCTTATTGTGTCCTAAGTGACTGAAGATGTTCCCCGAAGATACTGACCGGGTATTTTTGTTTCAGTTCTTTGATCCATTCCTTTTCCAGGTGATTTTGGTAATCTCCAATGACTGCTCCGCGTACGTCGGAGTATTCTTCGGGGCCTTTTTTCAGAACTTTGCCTTTGGTAAACACAACCGGGTAAGATTTGCCCGGAGTCCATTCTCCGCTTTTGAAAACCAATTTGTCTGTCAGGGCATATTCTCCCATAACATAAAGCCCTTGTTCTACCTTGATTAAACTGGTGCTGTCGTTATTGAATGTACGCTTAAGCACTATAGCCAGTGAGTCGGCCTTTAATTTCCCGGCCATTTTTTTTGCCTTTTTTGCAGTGGCTTCATCGGCACAATGGATGAGAGCTCCTTTGAATCGGGGTTTGTCCCATTTATAGCTGGCCTTGTTGGCTTTAAAGTAAGCCTCCAGACCTTCCTGGTCTTCTACGGCTTTTTCCCAGACCTTTTGATTGCTGATCTCAAAGAGCAGAATACCATCGTGATACTCACGCATCAGGTGTCCAAATTCCGGGTATTTCTCTTCGAGACGGCTGTCTTCATAAGCCAGTATTCTTTGCTCTGCATATTCTTCAAAAGCAGCAGATACAGAGCTTATCAGGGATTTTCTTTGCAGGTAATATTCGGCAAAATCTGCTGAAGTGATGGTGTTGTGTTCAAAACGCGCCAGTACGGGCAAATTGGCTGCCTGCGCTTGCAGAGTAGAGTCCAGATTTTCGAGTCCGGCCAGGCTTTGTTCAAATTGAGCCAAAGCCTTGGAATCTGATTGATAAGCGTAGTCTTTTTTTAGTTTATTGACCAGGGCCTTCTTGCCTGCCTGGGCTCTTTCGTCCCGTTGCAAGGTGTTCATAAGCTCTTCCCGGATTTCTTCTTTGTCGGGCAGAGGAGTAATTTCGAAGCGCTTAACAATATGCCAACCGTAATCGGTTTGAAATGGTTGGGAATATTCTCCGTCTTTTAAGCTGAAAATCTGCTGTTCGTATTCGAAAGGCAGGGAGCCCGGTCCCAATTCCTGATATTTACCTCCTTTGCCCACCACATAACGGTCGTCGTTGCGGGTGTCTGCCAACTGGGCAAAATCTTGTCCGCTTTCGAGCAAGCCCCAGATTTCGGTGATTTGTTGTTTGGCTTTATCTACAACATCCTGCGGAGAACCTGCTGGAGCAGATTGAAGAATATGGCCGGAGATGTATTGTCCAGGGACCTGATATTTGGCATTCAGTTTTATCAGATGATAACCGAAGGAACTTCTGACAGGCAGGCTTATTTCTCCGGGCTTACTGTAAAAGGCGGCTTTGGCAATGGGATAGACCAGTCTGGAACATAGGAAAGTTCCGATGCGGCCTCCGTCTGTGGCCGAATTATCCTGCGAATATTCGGCTGCCAGGCGGGCAAAATCTTCCCCGTTCAAGATGCGGTTCCTCAGTTCCATCAGCTTGTTGTAAACTGCCAGGCTATCTTGCGGAGCAGCGTTTTTATCCAGCGGAATCAGGATATGGCTCAGATCTACGTATTGATTCATAAATGCGTAGGCCTCGTCTATTAATTTTTCTTCGGCCTGTTTGTCGGTAAGATAAGGTGCCGTCAGCTGGTTACGGTAACCTCTGAGTTCGGAAATAAATGCCTGGGTAGTATCCAGCCCCTGAGCTTTGGCTTCGGCCACTTTGAGTTTAAAAATCACGAAGAGATCCAGGTATTCGTCCAGGTTTTTTTTGTCCAGAGAGTTTTCAGTATTGTTTTTCTTCCAGATATATTCAAATTCCGATCTGAGTATTTCTTCTCCGTTGATGTTTATCACTACCGGGTCTTCGGCCTGAACCCGAACATTTACTAAGACAAAAGATAGTAGACAGAATAACAAAAAATTTCTCATAAGACAATCAATATAATGTGAACATTATCATTCAAACGCAAAAAAACGCAGTTTAGTTTCCGAATTCAGAAATAAATTTGATACGAACCAGGCGAATTTCTTCTTCGGTGTAATCTCCTCCCAGCACGTCCATGGCTTCCTGGATGCTGTCGCTGGATGATTCTTTGAAGTAATCGAAGACCTCTTCGATATGTTCTTCGTCCATCACTTCCATCAGAAAGTAGGAGATGTTTATTTTGGTGCCTGAGTAAACAATCGCTTCGATTTCGTCGAGCAGCTCCGAAAAACCCAGCCCTTTGGTATTGGCCAGATCGTCCAAAGCCACCTTACGGTCAATGGCCTGAATGATGGAAACTTTCAGTTTTGATTTGTTGGCAACGGTGCGGACACGCAAATCTTCGGGACGTTCAATTTCGTTTTCTTCCACGTGAATCTTGATGAGTGAAAGAAATTCCTGTCCGTAACGTTTTGCCTTGCCGGCTCCAACCCCCGGGATATTCTGCAATTCATCCATAGTAACAGGGTAGGTGGTAGCCATGGCTTCCAGCGAGGGATCCTGAAAAATCACGTAGGGAGGAAGGTTGAGTTGCTTGGAGATTTTCTTGCGTAAATTCTTGAGCATGGAAAACATGATGGGATCCACTGCGCTGGTAGCACTGCCGTGCATTTGCATGTCCTCTTCCATTTCGTCGTAATCAACTTGTTCGGTCACTTTGAAACTACAAGGTTTGTCGAGGAACTTTTTGCCGGCAGCGGTAATCTTAAGCAAACCGTAATTTTCAATTTCCTTGTCAAGATATCCATCAATAAGAGCTTGACGAATAACTGAATTCCAGAGTTTTTCTCCCTCTTCGGCTCCCATGCCGAACAATTCCAACTCGTTGTGTTTATAGGAAACAACGTCTGTAGTTTCGTTGCCCAGCAAAACATCAATGACATGATCTGTTTTGAATTTTTCTTTAACCGCAATAACGGTTTCCAAAACCATAGATAGTAATTCCTGAGCTTCCACTTGTTTTTTGGGATTTATACAATTGTCACAACTGCCACAGTTCTCTTTGTTATAAGTTTCTCCGAAGTAATGTAGCAAGGATTTCCTTCTGCACACTGAAGATTCGGCATAAGCTGCGGTTTCCAGTAAAAGTTCTTTGCCGATTTCCTGTTCGGCAATCGGTTTTCCCTGCATAAATTTATCGAGTTTTTGCAGATCCTTGTTGGAATAAAAGACCAGGCAATGTCCTTCTCCGTCGTCGCGTCCGGCTCGTCCGGTTTCCTGATAATAGCCTTCGAGGCTTTTGGGGATATCGTAATGAATCACAAAACGTACATCCGATTTGTCTATGCCCATCCCAAAAGCGATAGTTGCAACAATAACATCGACCCGTTCCATCAAAAAAGCGTCCTGATTGGCTGTTCTGGTTTGTGAATCCATTCCGGCGTGATAAGCGAGTGCCTTAATGCCGTTTACCTGGAGGGTTTCGGCTAGTTTCTCGACTTTTTTGCGACTCAGGCAGTAAATGATACCCGATTTCCCTGAATTAGCCTTAATGTATTTGATAATGTCTTTATCGATACTCGATGTTTTAGGCCTTACCTCGTAAAAAAGATTGGGACGGTTGAAGGATGATTTAAAAACCGTAGCATCGGTCATTCCCAGGTTTTTTTGAATATCATGTTGTACCTTGGGAGTGGCGGTGGCTGTCAGCGCTACGATAGGAGCTCTGCCGATCTCGTTGATCAGCGGGCGGATACGTCGGTATTCCGGTCTGAAATCATGTCCCCACTCAGAGATGCAATGAGCTTCGTCTACAGCAAAAAGGGAAATGGGAATTTGTTTTAGGAAATCGATGTTTTCTACTTTGGTGAGAGACTCGGGAGCCACGTAGAGTAATTTGGTTTTGCCCGACAAAATATCGTTACGCACCTGGTCTATGGCAGCTTTATTTAAGGAGGAGTTTATAAAATGAGCTATGCCATCCTCATCACTGAAATTACGCATGGAATCCACCTGATTCTTCATCAGGGCGATAAGAGGTGAAATAACTATTGCCGTTCCTTTCATTAGCAGGGAAGGCAATTGGTAACAGAGAGATTTTCCACCTCCGGTCGGCATGAGCACAAAAGTATCCCTGCCTGCCATTATGTTCCGGATGATAGCTTCTTGATTTCCTTTGAAAGTGTCGAATCCAAAATACAATTTGAGATTTTCAGCCAAAGGATTGGATTTTGCCATAGCTACATTTTTTTTGCTGAAAACAAATTTAAAAACAAATCTTTCAGAATTCCAATAAATAAAGGAAAAAACAAGAATTATTTTTTTAATAGGTATTATTGGACCTTGAGCCTGGCCTGATTTGCTGCCTCAATTTTGGATTGAGCGTATTTTAGATCAATACTTATATTCTTTTTTTGTCTGGATGGGGTTTCGTACATGATGTCCATCATTATGGTCTCAGCAATGGAACGCAGCCCTCTGGCACCAAGCTTGAATTCAATAGCCTTGTCAACTATGTATTCAAGAACTTCTGGCTTGAAACTCAAGCTTACCTCATCCATTTCGAAGAGTTTTGTGTATTGCTTGATAATTGAGTTTCTGGGTTCTGTCAGAATGGCCCGTAAAGCTTTACGGTCCAGGGCTTCCAGGTAAGTAAGTACAGGTAACCTTCCAATTATTTCAGGAATCATTCCAAAGGCCTTGAGATCTTGGGGCGCAATGTATTGCAACAGATTTTCCCGGTCAATTCTGGCTTTTTCCTTAGAAGCGCCAAATCCAACCACCTGCGTGTTTAAGCGTGCTGCTATCTTTTTTTCGATACCGTCGAAGGCGCCTCCACAAATAAACAAAATATGCTGAGTGTTAACGGCAATCATTTTTTGCTCGGGATGTTTACGACCTCCCTGAGGCGGCACATTCACCACCGAGCCTTCGAGCAATTTCAGCAGGCCTTGCTGTACCCCTTCGCCACTGACGTCCCGGGTTATAGAGGGATTGTCGCTTTTGCGTGCAATTTTGTCTATCTCGTCGATAAAAACGATGCCCTTTTCGGCGGCAGCAACATCATAGTCAGCGACCTGAAGCAGGCGTGTCAGCAGGCTTTCGATGTCTTCGCCCACGTAGCCGGCTTCGGTCAGCACCGTAGCGTCCACGATGGTAAAAGGTACCTTCAATTTTTTGGCTATGGTTTTTGCCAGCAGGGTTTTGCCCGTACCGGTAGCCCCTACCATGATTATGTTCGATTTTTCGATCTCTACTTCGTCGTCCTTTTTTGTTTGCATCAACCTTTTGTAATGGTTGTAGACAGAAACAGAAAGGAATTTTTTGGCTTCTTCCTGGCCAATAACATACTGATCCAGAAAAGATTTAATTTCTTTGGGTTTGGGCAAATCTCCGGCTTCGAGTTTAAACTGCTCCTTTTTTGATGATCCAAGGATTTCTTTGCTCATTTCGTGCGCCCTTTCGGCACAGTCTTCACAAATATGAGCCGATATTCCCGAAATCAGGAGTTTAACTTCCTTGCGCGATCTGCCGCAAAAACCACATTTGTCCGTAGAGTTTTTGGCCATTTTATTTGCTCTTCAACATCACCTCGTCAATCATACCGTAATCTTTGGCTTCGGTGGCTGTCATCCAATAATCACGGTCGGAATCCTTCTCGATTTGTTCAACATTTTGTCCTGAATGAGAGGAGATAATGGAATACAATTCTTTTTTGATCTTTTGAATTTCTCTCACCGTGATTTCCATATCGGAAGCCTGGCCCTGAACTCCTCCCATGGGCTGATGTATCATTACCCTGGAATGTTTCAAAGCAAAGCGTTTGCCTTTGGAGCCGGCGACCAGAAGAACGGCGGCCATCGAAGCGGCCATACCCGTGCAAATAGTAGAGACATCGCTGGAAATAAACTGCATAGTGTCGTAAATCCCCAAGCCGGCGTAAACAGCACCTCCCGGAGAATTCAGATACAAGGAAATGTCTTTGCCAGGGTCTGCAGAATCCAGATAAAGCAGCTGTGCCTGTACTACGTTGGCTGTATAATCGTCTACCTGAGTGCCCAAAAAGATGATGCGATCCATCATCAGACGTGAAAACACATCCATTTGAGCTACATTTAGTTGTCTCTCTTCAATAATAGTAGGAGAAATATAGCTGCTGGTAATTTTTGAATATTGATCCAAGGCCATACCATCCATTCCTAAATGGCCGGTGGCGTATTTTCTGAAATCGTTCATGCTTTTCAATTTTCGTAAAGTTTATTGAATTCTTCGGCTGTTATAGTCTTTTCGTTCAACTTAACAACAGACTTGAGGTAGTCAGCGA
>JAAZGQ010000135.1 GCA_012511135.1 Bacteroidales bacterium
GGAATATATGTTGCCGGAAGCTTTGAATATCGCATTGGATCGTCTGAGCCGCAACAAAAAAGGTTTCTTTTTGATGGTAGAAGGATCTAAGATTGATATGCGCTGCCATTCACACGATATTATGGGCAGTGTGGCCGAAACTCTGGAGTTTGACGAGACTGTCAAAGTGGCCCTGGATTTTGCCCGGAAAAACAAAAATACGCTGGTAATTGTTACAGCCGATCACGAAACGGGAGGCCTGAGTATTTTGCATAATACCCCATACAAAAAAGGTGAAGAACTGAAAGTTCGTTTTACAACCAACGGCCACACCGGAGTCCCCGTGCCTGTATATTCCTATGGCCCTGGTTCGGACAAATTTGTCGGGGTTTTGGAGAATACTTATTTTAAAGCTACCTTAGCCCGTCTGATGAAATTGAAAAAATAAGATGGAATTGTATGCATTGATAATGGCCGGCGGGGCAGGACAGCGCATGGCGGCAGAAATGCCCAAACAGTTTTTGCTGCTGCACGGACAGCCCATTTTGATGCACACACTTAAGGCCTTTTATCAATACCAACCTTCTATAAAACTGGCTTTGGTTATTCCGCAACAACAGGAAGAATTGTGGCAAAAACTTTGCAACGAATATGCTTTTGGTTTGTCGCATCTGTTGGCCTATGGAGGGAAGGAACGTTTTGATTCGGTGCGAAACGGCTTGCAAGAGATTTCCAAATCAGAAGGTTTTGATGCTGAAAACAGTCTGATTGCCATTCACGATGCCGTAAGACCCATGGTTGGTGTTGATCTAATCGGAGCTTGTTTTGAATCGGCTCAGCGTTATGGATCGGCTATCCCGGTTACTTCTCTGGTAGACAGCCTCCGGCGCAGGGAGGGCCAATGGAGCCTGGCAGAAGACCGTAAGGATTTTTGTGCCGTGCAAACGCCTCAGGTATTTAAGGCAAAAGCCCTTTTGGATGCCTACAATCAGCCTTATCGTCCTGCTTTTACCGACGATGCCTCGGTAATGGAAGCTGCCGGCCACCGCATCCGGCTGGTGGAAGGCCATCGCAAAAATATTAAGATTACGGTGCCCGAAGATCTGCTTCTGGCAGAATACTGGTT
This sequence comes from Bacteroidales bacterium, assembly GCA_012511135.1. Taxonomy (GTDB): domain Bacteria; phylum Bacteroidota; class Bacteroidia; order Bacteroidales; family UBA1402; genus UBA1402. The sequence goes on from JAAZGQ010000135.1 coordinate 1,106, forward strand.
AAAGCAATCGAAGTGAAGCTATCCTCTCTGGAACTGACTTATTTGCGCGGAGTAGGCACTGCGCGGGCTGAACTCCTGAAAAAGGAATTGCAGATTCATAATCAGGAGCAGATGATGTATTATTTCCCATATAAATACATCGATCGCAGCCGTATCTATAAAATCAGCGAGTTAAACGCCAATATGCCTTACGTGCAGGTAAGCGGGCGCATATTATCCTTTCGAATAATCGGCGAAGGAAGGGCTAAACGTTTATCGGCCAGCTTTACCGATGGCACAGGCCTGCTGGAGTTGGTGTGGTTCAAGGGCTTAAAGTATACTCAGGACAGATACAAGTTCAATCAGGAATATCTGGTGTTTGGTAAGCCCTCACAATACGGAGCCCAACTGTCGATTGCCCACCCCGACATTGACCCGCTCAACGAACAAAGTCTGGCTTTTACCCGGGGCCTGCAGGCTTTTTACAACACAACGGAAAGGATGAAGTCGAATTTTTTGAATTCCAAAGCAATTCAAAAAATTCAGATTTCCTTGTTTCAAAGTCTCACAGGACCTATTTCCGAAACCTTGCCCGGTTTTTTGCTCGAAAAACTGCGTTTGATGCCTTTGGACAAGTCCTTGCGCGAAGTACATTTCCCCAGCGACAACAAGGCTCTCGAAAAAGCCAGATACAGGCTTAAATTTGAAGAACTCTTTTATTTGCAGCTTCATATTTTGCGCTATGCCCGTAAGCGGGACAAGAAGTTCAAGGGTTATCCTTTTACCCGCATAGGCGATTACTTCAATAACTTTTATCACCGGCATTTGCCTTTTGAGCTCACGGCAGCCCAAAAAAGAGTGCTCAAAGAAATTCGCAGCAACGTAGGCGGTCAGGCGCAAATGAACCGTCTTTTGCAGGGCGATGTGGGCAGCGGCAAAACCCTGGTTGCTCTGATGTCTATGCTAATGGCAGCCGATAATGGTTTCCAGGCATGTATGATGGCGCCCACAGAGATTCTGGCTAACCAGCATTATGTAACATTGTGTAGATTTTTGCGGGATATGCCCGTAAAAGTAGCTCTGCTTACCGGATCTACCCGTAAAAAAGAACGCGAAGCACTACACCGGGACTTGCAGAGTGGTGAAATCCATTTTCTGGTCGGCACCCATGCCTTAATCGAAGATACGGTGAAGTTTGCCAACCTGGGCCTGGTTGTTATTGACGAACAGCATCGTTTTGGTGTGGTTCAGCGTTCTAAACTCTGGACCAAAAA
>JAAZGQ010000136.1 GCA_012511135.1 Bacteroidales bacterium
GTGTACAGCTATCCTCTCTCGTCCGAACAAGTAGCTGCTATGGCGACAAACGGCCCGGATGCAGCCATACCCGGGATTTCCGGCAGCGAACTGAACGATTTGAAAATCTGGCCTCTGCCCGCCTGTGACGTCCTTTACCTCGACTGCGGAAAGGATCTTCGCGAAAATGGGCAGATCAGCCTCTACAGCCTCCACGGCGACATAGTCGCCAGTTTCAGTTTAACAGGCCGCAAGGCTGAAATGGATGTTTCCGGCCTTACATCTGGCGTTTACCTCTTAAAAATCAAGCACGAAGAGGGCAATGCATTCAGAACGATTGTTGTTAAACCTTGAAAGTGTACAGTTTTTAGTAAGCCTACTTCTTTGTCCGGGATTTGAATAGTTTCTCTTTTTTCTCAAGATCAGGCCAGCGTTGTACCTCCTGAAGTTGAACAATTTTTCAGCTTAGGATTTTCTATGGGATGACCATACATCAAACAGATTCTTATGTTGCCGGACTATAGTGCTATACTTTGAGAATATTTTGCGGATTAATCTGTTCGAAAGGCCTTGATGGTCTCAATTAAAGGATGTAAAATTGTGTAATGATAAACAGCACCTCCAAACTTGCAGGCGCCCTGCTAAAAAATCAATCCATCCATAAATAATTCATAACTATGAAAAAACACTTCACAAACTCCATTTGGCTGCCGGCTTTGCTGGTAACAATGCTAGGTTTTGGTATCAGCTCCTGTAAGGACACGCCCAAAGAAAAAGCCAATCTGGCCGTACTGGCCACTGTTCAAGGTTACGGCAGGGGCGGAACGCAGGTAAATCCCCTGAACGACGGAGAAATTCCCAACGAAGTCAGCGAACAACAACGAAACTGGATGATGCAGGCTGCCGAACAAGGCAACCAAAGTCAGAACAGGCGTTACACCCGACTACAGAGCCAGACAATTGAATATCATTGGGCCAGTCCGGTCAGCATAGACGAAGTACAGCTGTATTGGTTCAATTACGAAGGACTGGCCAAATTACCCCAGGCTCAGAGACTCAGTTACTGGGACGGAGAACAATTTGTAGCCCTTGCCAATGCAGAAGGTTACGGCCTGGAAAACGATCAGTTCAATGTGACTACTTTTGACGAAGTGACTACTACCAGGCTGCGGCTGGAATTGGATTCCCTGCCTCGCTACCCGGCCACTCTGCTGGAATGGAAAGTAATGAAATCGTTCAATTCTCCGGCCGTTGCACCCTTGCTCACTGCCGGCATAGACCGCGACGTAATGGTGGGCGGTAATACTTACCTTAGTGCCGAAATCAAGGCGGTTGACCCCGTCAAAAAACTACGTTGGAGCGCCAAAGGGCCAGGCAAAGTGACTTTTACCAACCCGGAAGCTTTGGAAACCACGGCTACTGTTAGCGAGCCCGGCAAATACATTCTGACGCTCACCGCTCAATCGGGCCGGATGAAGGCGGAATCATCTCTGGAACTCATTGCTCATTATCCCCCTAAGGAAGAACGCCTGGACGTTGTCTATACCAAACGCTATAAAATCAACAGCCCTTTGTGGAACGAAAGGGCCAAAGTATTAATCACCAGCTGGATTCCCTGGTGTATTGCCCAATGCGAACGCACCGATCTCACTCAGGGACAAGGCGGGCTGGACAACTTTGCAGAGGCGGCCAAAGCGCTGCGCGGTCAGCCTCATGGCCGTCACCTGGGCTATGTATTCTCCAATGCCTGGGTACATCAGACGGTGGAATCTATGTGCATTGCTCTGATGGTTGATCCACAGGGCGACAAGGAGATCATTGCCGCTCAAAACAAGATGAAGAAAACCCTGGAAAAATGGATACCCATTATTTTGTCAGCCCAGGAACCCGACGGTTACTTGCACACCGCCTACACCCTGCGCGACACTACACGCTGGACCAGCCGCTGGTCTCCGCGCAACCGGGGTGACCACGAAGGCTATGTGGCCGGCTATTTTATAGAATCAGCCATCAACCATTACACCCTGACCGAGGGCAGCGACACCCGTCTGTACGATGCCGCCAAGAAATTGTCCGATTGCTGGGTAAAAAACATAGGCCCGGGACCGGACCAAATTGCCTGGTACGACGGACATCAGGAAATGGAACAAGCTCTGGTACGTTTCGGCCGCTTTGTAAACGACATGGAAGGCAATGGCAAAGGCGACAGTTATATTGCCTTAGCCAAATTTCTGCTTGACATGCGTGACAATGGCAGCGAATACGACCAAAGCCATGTACCCGTACAGCAACAATACGA
>JAAZGQ010000137.1 GCA_012511135.1 Bacteroidales bacterium
AGCGCGCAGAGGCCGGCAATTTTTTTTGTGAAGGCTCGGAGAGACTAGCAAAAAACGCCGGCGTCCAGCGCTGACCAGCCGGGGATATCGGGAGGCTGAGCGGGTAGGTCTTGAACGGAGGGGAGCGTTGCTCAAAACCGTCGGGGAGCGCTGCTAAAAAAATAGTCGGGGAGCGTTGCTAAAAAAAACAGCGTCCTGAACTGTAAAACTTGATTGATATACTAAAATGATATACATTTGTGATATAAAAAAATGTGTTATGAAAACCGTATCATTAAAAATAGACGATTCGATTTTTGGAGAGACAGAAAATATTCTTTCCCGAATTAAGATGTCCAGAAACCGTTATATTAATGAAGCTTTAGAGCATTATAATAAACTTCAGCGCAGACAAATAATAGAAAAACGACTAAAAAGCGATTCTGATTTGGTCAAAAATGAATCGATCAATGTATTAAAGGATTTCGAAAGGATTGATTATGTCGATTAAACAATACGAAATCTGGATTGCAGATTTAAATCCCCGGATTGGGACAGAGCCCGGCAAAACAAGACCTGTATTGGTGTTGCAAACCAATTTGTTAAATAAGCTAGCCCATCCATCAACGATTGTTTGTCCTATTACAACAAAGGTCGAAAAAGAGGCTGATATTTTGAGAGTCCACTTAAAAAAGGGGATGGCCCGTCTAAACGAAAACTGTGATATAATGATTGATCAGATCCGGGCGATTGATAATACCCGATTGATAAAAAGGATCGGAGACTTACCCTCTGCATTGATCGATAAAGTAAAAGAGAATATAACGATAACGCTTGATCTGGAATAAATAAGCGCTTGCGTCAAAACGGAATATACCGGGCCTCAGACTGAACCTGATTCTTGTACTGCTCATATATTTTATCGCTTTGCAGAATGTGGTTTTGCCACCATTTTTCGAGAAAGGCCAGCACCTCCTGCGGTTCCGGAGCGTGAATACCCAACATATTAAGACTATAGGTAGAGACCTTGTAAATATAGGCCTCGTGCTCCTTTTTGTGCCCGGCTAAATCGGGAAAGCCAAATTCCTGCATGTAGTCTTCCTCTTTTTTGAAATGAGAGAAAGCATAATCGGTCATTTCATTAAGAATTCCGGCAAAATCCTCCCGGTCTTTGTCTGTATTGATTAAATCGACCAGCTTATTAAAAGTGAGAAGCAATCTTCGGTGGTCTAGATCAATATTGTCGTTGCCGATGGATAATTCTTGTGACCATTCAATTTTGTTCAGCTTCATTGTATAATGTATTTTATCAGGTAATTATAGACATGAAATCTGTGCAGTCAGCTTTCTGAACTCAGAGCAGCCCCTCAATCAAGCCCGGAATTTCTTCGGGCAGCCTGGCCACCGGAACGCCCACAGCTTCGAAAGCCGCCATCTTTTCGGCGGCTGTGCCGCTGCCGCTCGAGATGATGGCTCCGGCGTGTCCCATGCGTTTGCCCGAAGGGGCCGTCTGGCCGGCAATAAAGGCCACCACCGGTTTGCTCAGATGTTCCTGAATGTAAAGGGCAGCCCGTTCTTCGGCATCGCCACCGATTTCGCCCACCAGCACCACCGCTTTGGTCTGAGGATCTTCTTCGAACAATTGCAGCAAATCCCTGAAATACAAACCCGCCACCGGATCTCCGCCTATTCCCACGCAGGTGCTCTGGTCAATGCCCTTGAGGCTGAGCTGATGGACTATTTCGTAAGTGAGGGTGCCGCTGCGGCTGATCAGGCCGACCTGGCCCGGGAGAAAAATATTGCCCGGCAGTATGCCCACCAGACTTTGTCCCGGAGAAATCAGGCCAGGGCAATTGGCCCCCAGCAGTTTTACGCCTTTGGCTTTGAGGTAGGCCGTGGCCTTGACCATATCCAGGGTGGGCACGCCTTCGGAAATGCAGACCACCAGTTTGATGCCGCTTTCGCCGGCTTCGAGAATAGCATCGGCCGCCAGAGGGGCAGGCACAAAAATAACCGAGCAGTTGGCTCCGGTGGCTTCGACGGCTTCGCGAACCGTGTTGAACAC
>JAAZGQ010000138.1 GCA_012511135.1 Bacteroidales bacterium
ACCTGGGATACTTTTCGCTCATCGGGCGCCGGAGGCCAGAACGTCAACAAGGTGGAAACCGGTGTTCGACTACATCACCTTCCCACGGGCATAGTCATCGAAAATACAGAAAGCCGTTCTCAGCTGGGAAACAAAGAAAATGCCATGAGGTTGCTCAAATCGCAGCTTTACGAGATTGAGCTGGAAAAACGCAGAGCAGACCAGGCCAAAATCGAAGCCGGCAAAAAGAAAATCGAGTGGGGTTCCCAAATCCGCAGCTACGTCTTTGACGACCGGCGGGTAAAAGACCATCGCACCGATTATCAAACCTCCAACGTACAGTCAGTCATGGACGGTAACCTGGATGAATTTATTAAAGCTTATCTGATGGAATACGGAGGGGAATAAAGCTCAGCGCCTCAAAATATAATGATCTTTTTGCAGCTCCGGATTAAAAAATACCAGGCCCAGGCCCTTCATCTCAACCGTAAGCCGGACATCTGATTGAGCCAAAAGCTGTTGCCAGCAGCGGAAAGCTCCCGCTGAACGATGCGGTCCGGCCAATACCAAAAGGCTTTGCTCCGTTTTTTGATTCAAAGCTTGCAATATGGCCTGCGATAAGGTTGGTTCATCAAGATCCGAATTACAAAACAGCAAATCCGGTTTTAAAGTAGAATCCTGCCCTCCCGGATAGATTTTAAGTTTTGAAGAAGCACTATGTAAATAGAGCCGGGTTATTTCGTCTATTCCGCCCCAGTCCATAAGCTTGTGCAAAGAAAAAGCATTCACCAGCCGGAACAATAACTGTGCATCAGCCGGAGATAGGCAATATTTCACAGCCCGGGCATCAGGTCCGGAATGTTGGGCTTTCGGGTCAGAGCCTTTTGCATTAAACCCCTCAGCTATAGATTGCCGGGCAACGAGTTGGGCTTTCAGGTCGGCTCGTTTAGCTTCCAGCTCGTCGTAACAATAATAAGGATGCTTTTCTTCAATTAAACCGGCAATCAGCCAATACGCAAAAGGCGATTGTACTCCGTGGCCCCCGCGGTGACGGGCACGTAAATAATAATGTATGTGGTGTTTGACACTTCGCAAAACGACACTCAGTAAATAAAGGGGATTATTTTTTTACGTTCTTCTTTTTTGAATTCTTCGCCAAATTCCAATTCATATATCCGATGCAAGGCCGCAGCCCTGGGAGCCAGATTGGCAAAAGTCCACCAGGCAAACACCAGTCGAGACCAGCCCCGGTTTTTGGAATAAAACATGCCGTAGCCCGCAGTTGTTTTAAACAGTGCAATAAAAATATACAAGGCTAGCAAGGCCATGAATATTAGAAAATGAGAATAAGCCTCTTCCATAATTTACTCAGCTAAAAACACAAAGGTAAAATATATTCTGCATAATTTGCGCTTCCCCCGTATTGTGTTATTTTTGTGTCGCCTGAAAAAACCAATTGTTATTAGCAAAGTCACAACATGCTTAGAATACAGCCTTATGAAAATTTACACCCGCACCGGTGATACAGGAACCAGCAGCCTGGCAGGCGGAGAAAGAGTGTCGAAAAACAATCCACGCCTGGAGGCTTACGGCAGCACAGACGAATTGAATGCTCAGCTTGCCCTGCTCAGAAGTCTGCTCAACACTGAAGAAGAAAAAAATCAGATACTGGATCTGCAAAAGCATTTGTTTCGGGTATCCGGCCGCCTTGCCTGCCGCAAGCAGACCGAAAACAACAAATTGCATTTATTATTTCAGGATTATACCCTGCAAGACCATGAACTTACAAAGCAACTCGAAAATGCAATTGACCAAATACAGGAAACATTACCGGCCATTAATTCCTTTGTCATTCCCGGAGGTACTCAGGCTTCGGCTCAGGCTCATGTTTGCCGTACTGTCTGCCGTCGTGCCGAAAGAAAATGCATCACAGTGCACCAAACAGAAAAACTGGATGAATCTCTGCTGACCTTTCTGAACAGATTGTCGGATTATCTTTATGTACTCAGCCGCAAACTATGTCTCGATGAGGCAGATGAACTTTTTTGGGACGGTAAATAATTATTTTAATTTTTAACAGAAAACAATTTTGCTATTTTCGCTTGACTATTCAAACTATTCTTATACTTTTGCAGCCTCATAATAAAAAGCCTGAGATTATGGCCATATTATACAACTATATGTCTATTAACTAATAATATATAACTATGTATTGGACCTTGGAATTAGCCTCAAAATTGGAAGATGCCCCCTGGCCCGCCTCTAAGGATGAACTAATCGATTATGCCATCCGTTCGGGTGCTCCTCTTGAAGTGATAGAAAATCTTCAGGAAATGGAGGACGAAGGGGAAATCTACGAAAGTATGGAAGATCTGTGGCCGGATTATCCAAGCAAAGAGGATTTCTTCTTCAACGAAGACGAGTATTAACTAACCGCTTTTTAAAAAAATAAATGGACATAACTTATGTCCATTTTTTATTTCTGTTCACAGGCTTTTTTTTGTTCAAAAGCAATTTTTTCCACATTTTTCTGTTATACTACCTGGCTGCCCATGCGATTCAAGGGTATCGTCAAAGGATTTATTCTCACGGATGATTAGACTCAAGAGATTCTTTTTGTTTTCCATTGGCCTGGCTGCCTGGCTCGGAGCTCAGGCTCAGTATGATGCCCAATGGAGTCAGTATATGCAGCTTCCGGGCTTATACAACCCCGGCGCCATAGGCCTCAACAGCGATCTGAACGTACATTTAGGCTTCAGACAGCAATGGATAGGCTTTGAAAATGCACCCAGCACCTTTAGTGTCAATGCCAG
>JAAZGQ010000139.1 GCA_012511135.1 Bacteroidales bacterium
ACTAAATTTTTACTGGAAAAAGGCCATGACCTCAAGGTGGTGGAAATCGACAGGGATTCTATAGCCTATCTCTATGAGCATTTCCCCGAATTGGCTGACGGCCGTATCTTGGCAGAAGATTTTCTTAAAACAGACCTTAAGGAGCTTTATCAGGGCAAAGCTTTTTGTCTGATAGGCAATTATCCTTACAACATATCTTCGCAAATTTTATTCAAGGTGCTCGATAACAGGGATCAGGTGCTGTACTGCGTGGGCATGTTTCAAAAAGAAGTGGCCGAGCGCATTTGTTCTCCGGCCGGTAAGAAAAGCTACGGCATCCTGAGCGTCTTTCTTCAGGCTTATTACGATATTGACTATTTATTTACTGTAAGCGAAAAGGTTTTTGAACCTCCGCCAAAGGTGCAATCGGCTGTTATCCGTTTGAAACGTAACAGTAAACTAAGGCTGTCTTGTGACGAGAAATTGTTTAGGAAGGTGGTTAAAACAGCTTTCAATCAGCGCAGAAAAACTTTGCGCAATTCGCTCAAGCCTTTATTGGGCAAAGAAACCCCCTTTTATGCAGAAGCCATTTTCGACAAGCGGCCGGAACAACTCAATGTCAAGGAATTTGAGTATTTGACAGAGTTGGTGAGCGATTTTTATTACAGTAATTCAACTACCGATGCAAGCATCGGATAAAATTAAGAGATATGGCCGAAATAAAACTTTTTTACCACGAAAACGGAAGAATCAAAGTAAGCCGCAGCTTCACTTTTCTAAAGCAGACACCCATAGATAAATTCCTATGGATAGACTTAAACAATGTGGACGAAGAAGTCGAGAGTCAGTTGGAAAATTTCCTGAAAATCTATATCCAGGAAGAAGAAGAAATGGAAGAGATCGAGATGAGTTCCCGTTACATAGAAACTTCCGATACCCTGGTTGTTAACTCCAACTTCCTGTTGAGTGATTATGAAACCGACACGGTTTCTTTCATTCTGAAGGATAATATTTTGGTCACGGTACACGACGAAGAATTGCCTTCTTTACTGGAAGCTGCCAAAAAAATTACTACCAGCCCACGTAACTACCCCAGTGGCTACCACGTAATGGTAGCAGTACTGGAAACCCGGGTAGAAAGGGATGCCGACCTTATAGAGGAAATTATTGACAAGATTACGGTTTTGAGCGATACAGTGAGGGATGCCGACGAAGATGTGCTGATGGATATTACCCAATTGCAGGAACAAATTCTGGCCGTACGTCAGAACATCATCGAGAAACAACGTTCTATATCCAACCTGCTCAAAAGCGAGCTCATGCCTCAGGAATTGTCGACCAAACTGACCATAATAGTCAAGGACATCAATTCACTCTTAGATCACACCAAGTTCAGTTTTGAACGGCTGGATTATTTGCAGGATACCTTTCTGGGTTTGGTTAACATCGATCAGAACAAGATCATCAAAATCTTTACCATTGTATCGGTGATTTTTATGCCTCCCACGCTGGTGGCCAGTATTTATGGCCAGAACTTTGTCAAAATGCCATTTTTAAACAGTCCGGCAGGTTTCTGGATATCTATGGGCATGATGTTTCTGTTCTCAGGGGCTATCTTGCTGTACTTCAAAAAGAAGCGATGGCTTTAATTAGAAGTTCAAACCCTTGGTGATATCGTCAGCCAGAAAAGTATTTCCTAAATAATCGACAATCTTGATAGCAAACAGCATAGCGTGTGCCGGTCCGTCGGCTGTTATGATGTTACCGTCTCTTACCACGGGTTTTCTGGACAATTTAGCTCTGCTCAGGTGGCTCTCAAAGCCAGGGTAGCAGGTGGCTTTTTTGCCGTCCAGCAAACCCAGGTCTCCCAGAATCAAAGGAGCAGCACAAATGGCCGCTATGGTTTTGTCGGGATTCCTGGCAAAGTTGACCAATTGCTTTTTCAGGCCCGCATGGGCATTGAGGTTGTTGGTCCCGGGCATTCCTCCGGGCAGAATGATAGCTTCCGCCTCATCAAAGTTTACTTCGTCAAACACCAAGTCTGCATTCAGGCTGATTTGGTGAGCTCCGCTTACTGCTTTTTCGTTGCTTATGGAAACAGAACTAATGGAGAGTCCTGCTCTTCGTGCAACATCCAAGACAGTAATGGCTTCTATTTCTTCGAAGCCCGGGGCCAGGAACAATAAAAGTTTCATATAGGTTCAATTTAGGTAGGTAAAAAAAATGCACTGAAATCGCTATTTCAGCTCAATGTTATCTCAACTGGAAACGATAAGTGATGGTGCCCGTTTGATTACGGGTACCTTCGATGGCATTAAATTTTGCCTTTTTCGCTGCACTTAAGGCAGCGTTGCGCAATTCTGTATTCTCAGTGTCAGTGCCCTGAAGGTCTATGTTGGCTGAAATAACAGTTCCGGCGCTGTTCACCGCAATACGTACCACAACCACACCCTCGGCTTCAATCGAATAGCTGGGACGGGGTAAACTGCCGCTAATGGAGCGACCGTCCAGCGAAAAGTCACCGTAGCCTGAACCGCTGCCGGTAATGTTGGCTGATTCAGTGCTGCCTTGCACATCGCCCTGGTTGCCGCTGCCTTCTTGTTCATAGCCCTGGTCAGTAGTTTCTTGTCCGTCTTTGCTACCAAAGGCCTTGGCGGCTTGTTCTCTGATTTCGGCAGCCTTAAGTTCCTGTTCCTGACGTATGCGTTCTTCTTCTAGCCTGCGGGCTTCTTCCTCTGCCTTTTTACGGGCAGCTTCCAGAGCAATGGATTCGTCTTCCTGACTGAACAATTCCTCTTGGGCTGACCGGTCAGGACTACTTTCGGGCGGTGATTGAGGCTGGGTTTGCTGATTGCTCAGGCTTTCTCCCCGGGGTTCAAAAGTACCGGCCGATACATCGATATTTCCAAAATTAACTGTCAGGCCTTCTTCGCTGTCGGGAATATGAGCCGTATAGCCAAAAAAGATCAGGAACACTATCAACAGGATGTGAACCAGGATAGTACCGGTGATGGCGATTATGTCATTTTTTTTGGATGTCATTTTTTTGCAGGCCTGGTGGCCAATACCAATTTAAAATGATTTTCGTTGCATATATTCAGAACTTTGATAAGTTCTCTGTAGGGTACGCTTTCGTCGGCATAAAGAGCTACATACATCTCAGGCTCTTTTTCTATGGTTTCGGTCAAAAAACTCTCAATGTCTTCGAAAGCAATGGCTTGTTCTTTTTCGTTACCGGAAGCTACGTAATAATTCAGGTCCCGGTCAAGCGTGATCCGGGTCAGGGGTTTGGCAGATGTTTGTTGTTTGCTTTGGGGCAAAAGTACCTTGATGGCGTTGGGATGAACCACCGTCGAAGTAATCATGAAAAAAATGAGCAACAAAAAGATGATGTCGGTCATAGACGACATGCTGAAGCTCGAATTTATCGTATTTTGTCTTTTTAAGGCCATAGCCGTGTTTTATTTTGCGGGTTCATTCAATAAGTCCATAAATTCCATGGTTTTGGCTTCCATCTTGTTGACTATTTTACTTACTTGCGACACCAGGTAGTTATAGGCAAAATACGCACAAATACCAATGATCAAACCGGCCACAGTCGTTACCATGGCAGTGTAGATACCTGATGATAGCAGAGTAATATCCACATTGCTGCCAGCCGAAGCCATGTCAAAGAAGGCTTTGACCATACCAAGCACAGTACCCAGGAAACCGATCATGGGAGCTCCACCCGATACGGCAGCCAGCAGCGAGAGGCCTTTTTCCAGATTGGCTACCTCCAGATTGCCCAGGTTTTCGATAGCTACCTGTACGTCGTGCATGGGGCGCCCTATGCGGGAGATGCCTTTTTCGATCATTCTGGCTGCAGGATTATCAGACTGTTTACACAATTTGATGGCGGAATCGATGTTACCGTCGTAGATATAATCCTTGATACGCTCCATAAAATTGGGATTTTCTTTGGAAGCTTTGTTTAAGGCAATGCTGCGTTCTATAAAAATGTAAACAGCTACCAGTGAAAGCAGGAGCAGGGGAATCATTACCCAGCCGCCTTTGACAGCCATATCGAAGAAGTTCATACGTTGACTGGTTTCCACGCCTTCTGTCAAAGCAGTTAAATCGGGCAAGGTATCAGCGGGAATGGACTGAAGTAAAAGAAAGAAGTTCATACAAGTAATTATTTAATACAATTTTTATAAGATTGAATACTGTTCTCAAGGCCCATAAGCAGGGCGTCCACAACAAGGGCGTGTCCTATGGAGACCTCTTCCACATAAGGAATGTTGCGTTGGAAGAAGTGCAAATTGTGCAAATTCAGATCGTGGCCGGCGTTGATGCTCAAGCCGTTTTTTCTGGCTGTTGCTGCGGCATGAACATAGGGTTTAATGGCCGATTCCGGATTTTTAACGAAACGTTCGGCATAAGGGCCGGTGTAAAGCTCTACCCGGTCGGCGCCCAGTTTGGCAGCCTGTTCGATTTGTTTACTGTCCGTATCGACAAAGAGGGATGTCCGTATTCCTTTGGAGCAAAATGCCTCCAGCACTTCGGTCAGAAAGGCGGCGTGTTTAAAGCAATCCCAGCCGGCGTTTGATGTAAGAGCGTCAGGTGCGTCAGGCACCAGGGTAACCTGATGTGGCTTTACTTTGAGCACCAGATCCATGAATTTTTCCGAAGGATAGCCTTCAATGTTGAATTCGGTGCTTAAAAGCGGTTTAAGATCCATCACGTCTTTATAGCGTATATGCCTTTCGTCGGGCCGGGGATGTACCGTTATGCCTTCGGCGCCGTATTTTTCGCAAAGCAGGGCCATCTCGCTTACATTGGGGTAGTTGGCTCCCCTGGCATTGCGTAGTAAGGCTATTTTGTTGATGTTTACACTTAACTTTGTCATATTAAATATTTTTCCCCACTTTTGTGCCGGCTTAACTAACACGGCAACAAACATAATGCAAATCAAATAAGAGTACAAAAATAATGGAATAATCCGATGAACGGTTCAGTTTTCAAAAAGAATATTATTATTACAAATAATTAAGACATTTAAGCCCCTAATTTTATGAGAATTGCCCTTTTTGGAAAACCTTTTCAGGCTGAAAAGCGCGAGCAAATCAAATCTATTCTGGAGGAGATTGCCAGGGCCGGTGTAGAAGTATTGATATGCAGCCAATACTATGCCAAGCTTGAACAACAAGCTTTACACACGATACTTTCCGAATATAGCCTGACAGAGGATAATAAGTTTAAAGCTGATTTTGCCCTGAGTATAGGCGGAGATGGCACTTTGCTCAATGTGGCCCGGCGGGTGGGCAACAAAGGCATTCCGATTTTGGGTATCAATACCGGCCGCCTGGGTTTTTTGTCTGCTACCGATTACAAAGAGACCAGGGCTATGATGTCGGAATTACTGGCCGGCGAAATCGTGTTGGAAAATCACAAGCAATTAAGTTTGCATAGTACCGACAGTCAGCTGCCCGAATATCCTTACGCGCTGAACGAGATTGCCGTACTTAAGAGAGACATTTCGGCCATGTTGCATATTCATGCTTCTCTAAACGGGGAATACCTGAACGATTATCAGGCAGACGGCCTGATTGTAGCTACTTCCACCGGTTCCACAGCATACGCCCTGAGTGTGGGCGGCCCCATTTTGTTTCCCGAAAACCCCAGCATTATTCTGGCTCCCGTAGCTCCTCACAGCCTGACGGTGCGACCTATCGTGTTGAGTGATCGTTCTGTGATTGACCTCAGGGTGGAAAGCCGCAGCCAACATTTTTTGGTGGCTTTAGACGGCCGTTCATATCCTTTGCCCGGAAATGCGCATTTACGTATTGTCAGCGCAGATTTTCCTATACTGATTGTACGCAGGAAAAGCCAGAGTTTTGTCCAGACACTCAGAGCAAAAATGATGTGGGGCAAGGATCTTAGAACTACCTGAATTTAGCAAAATTCTTTATCAGCGGCGTTCAATTTTTTGAACATGTCGCAGTATTTCTCCTTCGGGGCTGATGCCTTCCAGAATCAAAGTATAAGTCCCGGCCAGATCTGCCGTATAGAAGCGGATTTCTGCATGTCCGTTTTCGTCGGTAACTAAGTTGGGTTTCCAGTAAATGGTACTTCTCAGGTCGGGTTTGGTGCTCTCTTTTATAGACGAAACAAAATACTTGGGTTGATAAAACTCAACAGGAGGTGTGTAGCCCAAAAAAGTGATTAGTTTTTGATGGCTGCCTAGTTCCCTGGGGGCGTTTCCACCTCCGCGCTTAAGGTAAATACAGATGACTCCGTTTTGTCCCTCGTTGCCATAGAGTGCCGTTTCGGCCGGATCTTTCAGGATGTCGATCATTTCTACTTCCGAAAGATTGATGATGGTCAGATCTTCCATCCTTCCTTTGAAATTGTCAACCTGAATCATTGGAGCTTTATTGCGTATAAGCACACCGGTGTTGTCTGCGTTCAGTGTAACACCGGGTGCGCGGATTAAGATATCCAACAGAGTGGCACCTCCCATTTCTTCAATATCCTGTGCTTCGATGGTATAGCTTGAAGAAAAATACATGGCGCCTCTTTCTTCGCGAAGGTTCTTCGCTCTGTCCTCTTTTTTGCCGACTACTTGTACTTCTTCGAGGTTGATGACCATGGGGCCGTTTTCGTAAAAATACCTGTCTCGGCTGGAGCTGAGGAAATTTTCGATGGTTTCATCCTGAAGGGCCGTTTTGGGTTTAAGGCCATATCGGTTGGCCGGGGGATAATCTTCGCTTTCGGCTACCAATTCAATAACACTGCCAGGTTTTTTCTCGGCCTGGACAAAAAAGACCGAGCTGTCGGGGAATTCAAATCCGTCGAAGCAAAAACGCCCTCCGATATCGGTCACTGTAGCGTTATAATAACCGTGTTTGCTGTTCAGACTGTATACGTTTACGTTGGGCAGACCTCTTCTGAAGGGATAAGTCTGTATTTTTCCGCATAAAGTGGAACCTATTTCCATTTCGTAGCGATCGGCCTTATCCAGTTCCCCTTTGATGAGCCGGGGGATGTTGTAACGCCTCCAGCCCTGGGTCATCATCAAAACGTCCAGCTGTGAGTCCGCTGCTTTGTTATCGGGTAAAAAATAAGCCTGTGGCTGTTCAATGTAGCCTTTGAGTTCGGAACAGAGCAATAAATAGCTTTCTATGCTCAGGGCATTGGAATCATTATTTATCAGGTTGTCGTCGGTGATGCTTAGGGAGAAGCTGCCTTGTAAGCCCTGGCCCATGCTGTTCGTAACTTGCAGCCCGGCTCTTGCTGCTTCGCGGGGCCCGTAAGTGCTTTTGTCAAAAGTAATTTCAGCTTGTGCCCTGTCGTTACCCCTGATAAAGACCAACCTTTCGCTCACCACTTCGGCAGAGGCATTCAGCAGGAGTATATGCAGTACTCCGGAAGCCAGTCCTGCTTTGGGAAGGCTGAGTAAATTGGTGCCGGCAGAGACTTTGGATTTAAACAGAGGCATGCCGCGCATATGGACTAAAACCGACAATTCCTCTTCCAGAGCTTGCCCGTATGGCGTTAAAACGCTTAAATGTATCCTGTCAGGCAATTGGTTGATACTTAAAGAATAGCTGGAGTCGGTAGCTTGGGGCAGGTCAATTGTGAGTGTTTTTCCTGCTTGGTTTTCGCAAACGG
>JAAZGQ010000140.1 GCA_012511135.1 Bacteroidales bacterium
CGCTTGTTTTTTTTATGTTCTTTAGGATCGTACAACATAGCTGTGCACATACAGAAACGTCGGTTTTTTTCGGCCAGAATCGGGTAGTTTACGCAACTCTGACAACCTTTCCAAAAAGCCTCGTCGTCGGTTAATTCTGCATAAGTAACAGGCCGGTAGCCGAGCTCGTAATTAATTTTCATTACAGCCGCACTGGTGGTCAGACCAAACAGTTTGGCCTCGGGGAATTTTCTACGAGACAGTTTAAAGGCTTTTTTCTTAATTTGCTTGGCCAGGCCATGTTCCCTGTATGCCTCTACCACTATCAAACCGGAGTTGGCTACAAACTGCTTGTTGCCCCAGGTCTCAATGTAACAGAAACCGGCAAAGTTTTCTCCGTCCAGAGCCAGGATGGCTTTCCCTTCGAGAATTTTTTGAGCCAGGTATTCCGGTGAGCGTTTGGCAATGCCGGTTCCTCTGTTTTTTGCCGCTTCCTCAATTGTGTGCAGTATAATATCAACGTATTGCAAATGTGATTTATTTGCAATTACGATCTCAAATTCTTTATCCATTTCAATCTTCAAACAAACCTGTTCTGAATCGGTCTTCAGCATTCAGAATAAGGGTAAAATTCTTTAATTAAGTAAATTGTGAATCAAAGTGGGATGATTTCCGATAAAGTCCTCACCAGGCTTTCCCGATCGGTTTTTTCTTTGGGAATCACCAGGATGGTGTCGTCTCCGGCGATGGTTCCCAAAATTACTTTGGAGCCTTTTTTGTCTATTTCGGCAGCAATTCCTCCTGCGTAGGCCGGTTTGGTTTTGATCACGGCAAAATGTCCGCAAAAAGCAACCGATTCAAAACCGGATTGAATAAAATGCACGTCTTGCGATTTCATACGTACGGTTTTGCTTAAGGAAGAAGATTCTTCGGGCAAAACGTAAATATATCCACCTTCGTAATCGGGCATTTTGGCTATCTTGAGTTGTTTGAGATCTCTTGACAGAGTGGCCTGGGTGAGGTTGAAACCTTCTTCAGTAAGCAGATTTAGTAATTCCTCCTGGCTGCTGATACGCCTTTCGTGTACAATTTTTCGTATGCTTTTCATACGATTAGCCTTGTTCTTCATTTTTCCCTTTGAATAAAAATACAAAAATAGGCTGCAAAATTATACATTATTTTTATGGCTGCAAAATAATTATACAGAAATATGGGCTTCAAAGAAAAAAATCTATTTTCCTGCACTCAGGCAAATTAATACAATTAAAAGCTGTTCAACTGTTTAACTGAAAAAGAACCGATACAAACAGAAAAGACCGGAAAGCTCTGGCTATACTTAAAAACGGAAATAAATAAATGGACTGTAGGTAGAGGCAGCAATTGCAGCCGTAGAAAGTATAAACAAAAACAACAACCAGACGTTTACCAGCCCATTCAGCCATTTTCGTTCCTGAGGTATATGCAACATATTCGAAAACAAAGGAACAGAACAGAGCAAGGCAGCAACAAAGGCAATTATTTCGATATTATCAAAATAAAAAGGGGTTTCATACAAGATAATTTTGTTACTAATCAGGCCGAACATATTTTGAATGTAGCGCCAGGCATAGTCCAGATTCTCGGCCCGGAACATTACCCAGCCAATGACAAATACAAAAATGGTATAGAGGTGTTTTATCGAATTAATCCATCTTCCTGTATTATTTTTATGCCAGCCTGTGATTTTTTCGAAAATTATAAAAAGGCCATGCCAGATGCCCCAGACCACAAAATTCCAGGCGGCCCCGTGCCAAAATCCTGTTAACAGAAAGACCACGCCCAGATTGAAATA
>JAAZGQ010000141.1 GCA_012511135.1 Bacteroidales bacterium
CGTCATCTGCCCGGTAATTTTGTCGATGAGTTTACGGGGATTTTCTTCCTCTTCGAATTCGTCAGGCTCGGTATTAATTACAGGTTCAGGGCCGGGGCCGGGATCGTTGTCCTCTTCTTTGGGAGGCGGAAAACGTAAGGGCTCTATTTCTTTTATTTCTGCAATTTCAAAGGTGCTTATGCGTTTCCCTTTGGCCTTGAAACTCTTAACCCCTATGAATTCCTCACAATCCAAGATCAGTTTTTCCCTATAACTATCGTTACCCCCGAAACTGACCTCGATACGAGGATAGCAGGTATCGCTGAGCAATATCAGCCTGGATTCGGCATTTTCTCCGGTAAAACTCAGCTTTCGTTGCGAAAACTCGAGCGGGAAACGCTTCAGATAGGGATAATTCTGCTGATCGGCATCAAAAAGCGCCGCTGTCCAGATTTTCTCCTTCTCAAATTTTTCGATACGCAGAATATTGTCTTCGTAATGATTGCTCAAATCAATATTGGTCATATAGTATTCTCCGTTCCTGGTAATGACCAGGATACTGTCATCGTTCTGGAATTCGCCCAGGAATTCTCCGCGTCCGTCGTAATTGAGTCTCAAAATATCACGGTCAAACCAGACCTCTCGTCCGCCCAGCGTAGAACCTCCTTTTTGCTTGAGCATGATTTTGAAGACATCGTTTTTGGTCAGAATATTACCCATCGATTGCCGTCCCTTGATGGCAATTTCTCCAAAATCTTTTTCGAATTGCAGTTTTTTGATTCTGGGGGCCGGCTTCAGCGTAACACGAATAATTTCGGCTTCGCCGTTGGGATTGGCACTGAAATACTGAATGCGCGAACCCGGGCTGCCTTTGGTTACATCGTATTCCTTGTCTCTGGTGATGCCGTTCACGGCAAAACGCTTTATATAGGAAGTGCCTCCGCCTCTGTTGTCAAACTTGCCGTCCCGGTAAATGACGTTGTAAATGGTGCGGGGGTCATTCTTCTTGAACACATTCACATATAGAACGTTTTTGCCGACAAACATCTTCTCGCTCACCTTGACAACCTTGTACTTGCCGTCCTTGTAAAAAATAATCACATCATCCAGGTCGGAACAGGGGCAAACCAATTCGTCTTTTTTGAGAGAAGTTCCAATGAATCCTTCTTCGCGGTTGATGTATAATTTCTCGGTGGCTTCTACCACTTTGGCAGCTTCGATGGTATCAAAGCCCCTGATCTCTGTTTTGCGGGGGAAGGCAGCTCCGTATTTCTTTTTGAGGCTTTCGAACCAGGCAATGGTGTATTCGACCAGCGTGGCCAAATGATGATCGATCTCCTCTATCTGGGCTTGCATCGAGGCTATGGCTTCTTCGGCTTTGTCGGTATTGAATTTCAGGATACGGGCCATCTTGATTTCCATCAGACGCATCAAATCCTCGCGCTTGATTTCGCGCACAAAATCTTTTTTGAAGGGCTCCAGTCTCTTGTCAATATGCGACAGAGCCTTGTCCATGTTGGCGCTATCTTCAAAGGCCTTGTCCTTGTAGATCCTTTGCTCGATAAAGATCTTTTCCAGAGAAGCAAACAAAAGACTTTCGAGCAATTCGCCCTTGCGGATAAGCAATTCTTTTTTGAGCAATTCCTTGGTGTTGTCGGCAGAGTACCTCAACACATCGCTTACAGTCAGAAATTGAGGCTTTTCGTCCGCAATCACGCAGCAATTGGGGGAAATACTTACCTCGCAATCGCTGAAGGCGTACAAGGCATCTATGGTTTTGTCCGAAGAAGTGCCGGGAGCCAGGTGTATCAAAATTTCGGCGTTCTGGGCGGTATTGTCGTCCACTTTCCGGATTTTGATTTTGTTTTTTTCGTTGGCCTTTAAAATGGATTCAATGATACCCGAAGTGGTTTTCCCGTAGGGTATCTCAGTAATAACCAGGGTTTTATTGTCGAGTTTGCTGATTTTGGCCCGGAGCTTTACGCTGCCTCCGCGCTCTCCGTCGTTGTAACGACTGATATCCACATAACCTCCGGTTTGAAAATCGGGATAGAGTTTAAAAGGCTCGTTACGCAAATAAGCAATAGAGGCATCAATCAATTCATTGAAATTGTGAGGAAGAATTTTGGAAGAAAGACCCACCGCAATGCCCTCAACCCCCTGAGCCAGCAATAAGGGAAATTTAACCGGCAAACAGACCGGTTCCTGGTTTCTGCCGTCGTAAGTGGGTTTCCACTCCGTAATTTTGTGATTAAACAGCACCTCCAGGGCAAATTTGGACAGCCTGGCTTCTATGTAACGCGGGGCTGCAGCCCCATCTCCGGTGAGCAGGTTTCCCCAGTTCCCCTGGCAATCTATTAATATTTCCTTTTGTCCCAATTGCACCAGAGCATCACCTATAGAGGCATCGCCGTGGGGATGAAACTGCATGGTGTGGCCAATAATGTTGGCCACTTTGTTGTAGCGGGAATCGTCCAGGCGTTTCATGGAGTGCAAAATTCTGCGCTGCACAGGCTTCAGGCCGTCGGCAATGTGCGGAACGGCACGCTCAAGTATCACATACGAAGCATAATCCAGGAACCAGTTGCGGTACATTCCCGTTAATTGTTGCTTAATGTGGGCAGGATTGAGCAGGTCAGGCGTGAGCGTAACACCCTCTTTGTCCGCTTTGGTCTGACCCTCTAAATTGTCTGGAACATCAGTCTCATTCAGAAAATGTTCTTCCTCCATACCATGGCATAATTTTGGGTTATTTTAAGTCACAAAGATACAATTTTTTTCATCCATTGCGCATAAAAACAAATTAAACCCTACCTTTGCAAACTAAAAAAAAAGCACCCATGGCACAACAAGAAGATGTTTTCAAGAAACTTATTTCTCATTGCAAAGAATACGGTTTTGTTTTCCCTTCCAGTGAAATATACGATGGATTGTCGGCCGTTTACGATTACGGTCAAATGGGAGTAGAACTCAAAAACAACCTGAAAAAATATTGGTGGGACTCCATGGTGCTGATGCACGAAAATATTGTGGGCCTTGACTCGGCCATCTTTATGCATCCCACTATCTGGAAAGCCTCGGGTCACGTGGATGCTTTCAATGACCCCCTCATCGACAACAAAGATTCCAAAAAGCGCTATCGAGCCGATGTGCTCATAGAAGATCAACTGGCTAAATACGACGACAAAATCGACAAAGAAATAGCCAAGGCTGCCAAACGCTTTGGAGAGGCTTTTGACGAAGCCCAGTTTAGGGCCACCAATCCCAGGGTTCTGGAAAACCTGCAAAAAAAGGAAGCTTTACATCAGCGCTTTGCCGAAGCTCTCAATCGAAACGACCTGGAGGCTCTGCGCCAGATCATCCTGGACGAAGAAATTGTCTGCCCGGTGAGCGGCAGCAAAAACTGGACAGATGTGCGTCAATTCAACCTGATGTTTGCCACCGAAATGGGCTCCACTGCCGACGGCGCCTTGAAAGTCTATTTAAGGCCCGAGACAGCTCAGGGTATTTTTGTGAATTACCTCAACGTCCAAAAAACCGGAAGGATGAAGATTCCTTTTGGCATCGCTCAGATCGGTAAGGCTTTTCGCAACGAAATTGTTGCCCGCCAGTTTATTTTCAGAATGCGGGAGTTTGAACAAATGGAAATGCAGTTTTTTGTCAAACCCGGAACCGAACTCGAATGGTTTGCCAAATGGAAGGAAACTCGCCTGAAATGGCACAAAGCCCTGGGCCTGGGCGATCATAAGTATCGCTTCCACGACCACGACAAACTGGCACATTATGCCAATGCCGCCACCGATATCGAATTTCAGTTGCCTTTTGGCTTCAAAGAAGTGGAAGGCATTCATTCCAGAACCGATTTTGACCTGAGCAGCCACGAAAAATATTCCGGCAAAAGCATTAAATATTTTGATCCGGAACTCAACGAATCGTATGTGCCTTATGTCATAGAAACTTCTATCGGAGTTGACCGCACCTTCCTGAGCATTCTGGCCGGGACCTACGAAGAAGAAACCCTGGCGGGAGGCGAAAGCCGTGTGCTGCTCCATCTGCCTCCGGCCCTGGCGCCCATAAAACTGGCCATTCTGCCTTTGGTCAAAAAAGACGGACTGCCCGAGAAGGCGCGCCAAATCATCGATGAGCTCCGTTTTGACTTTAAATGCCAATACGACGAAAAAGACTCCATCGGCAAGCGCTACCGCAGACAAGATGCCATCGGGACGCCTTTTTGTGCCACGGTAGACCACGACACGCTGGAGGACAACAGCGTTACAGTACGCGATCGCGACAGCATGGAACAAATACGCGTTCCCATCGAAGAGCTCAGATCGCTGATCTCCGACAAAGTGGATTTGAAACAATTACTCAGGAAGCAGGCATAAACCAACATACCATGAAAAAACTAGCATTTCTGATAGTCGTCAGCCTGCTAATGGCTTGTCAACAGCAAGATGCCGGCAGGCATAAACTGGGAACCGCACAAGGAGACCTGGGCAATGGTTATTTTCTCAATCCCATCTTGGGCGGAGATTATCCCGATCCTACCATAATGAGAGAAGGCAATGATTATTACATGACTCATTCTTCGTTTGACTATGTGCCCGGCCTGGTTGTTTTTCATTCCACCGACCTGGTCAACTGGCAACCGATCAGTTTTGCCCTAAGGCGCTATCTGGGTTCGATCTGGGCTCCGGATATCTGTAAACACGGTGATCGTTATTATATCTATTTCACGGTGGCTCATCCATCGGGCAGGATGAATTTTGTTACTTACGCCGATTCCCCCTACGGCCCCTGGAGCGATCCCATCGATTTAAAAGTTGGCAATATTGATCCCGGGCATGCTGTGGGCGAAGACGGATCGCGCTGGATCTTCCTGAGCGCAGGCCAAAGGGCCAGGCTCAGCGACGATGGCCTTTCTATAGTTCCCGGCAGTCTGGAAAAAGTGTACGAAGGCTGGATTTATCCCTCCGAATGGGTTACTGAGGGCATGTGCCTGGAAGGCCCCAAGATGCGCAAAATAGGGGATTACTTTTATTACCTCAACGCCGAGGGGGGTACAGCCGGGCCGCCAACCAGCCATATGGTAGTTGCCGCCCGCTCCAAATCCATCAACGGGCCCTGGGAAAATTCGCCCTATAATCCCATTATTCGTACCTGGAAGCGCAGCGAGCGCTGGTGGTCCAAAGGGCATGGCTCCCTGATTGATACTCCCGAAGGCAATTGGTGGATTATTTATCACGCCTACGAAAATAATTTTACTTCGCTTGGCCGGCAAACCTTGCTTGAACCGGTCAAATGGACCAAAGACGGATGGTTTGTTGCTTCAAGCGGCACAGCTATTGAACGCCCTCTGAAAAAGCCTCTCCCTTCCGAAGAGAGAATCGATCGCCGAAGCAAATTGGGGGAATTCAGAATAGGACTGGACTGGAAATTTTACAAGGATTTTGATACTTCGCGTTTTGAGGTGAATCAGGGCGAACTGATACTTCAGGCGCAAGGTGACAGCCCCGGAACTTCCTCGCCCATAATGTGCGTGGCCGGCGAACATGCTTACGAAATTGAAGTTGAAATCGAAAAAGACGAGCATACTACTGCCGGACTCGTTTTGTATTACAACAGCAACTTCTACGCCGGCATGGGCTTTAACCAACAGCGAACCCTGCGTTTTCGCCAGAGCATTCTCCGGACGGCTTCACGCCACGAGGGCGGCAATCACCTTTGGCTGCGTCTTAGAAACGACTATCAGGTTTTGACCGGCGCCTACAGTTACGACGGAATAAACTGGATTCAGGAAAGCTGGGGGCTTGAAATGTCAGGTTACAACCACAACACGCTCTATGAATTCCAAAGCATGTTACCAGCCCTGTATGCAGCAGGCGAAGGCAAGGTAAAATTTAAAAATTTCAAGTATACTTCGCTCTGATTACTGTTTTGAAGAAAGGATTCTCCAGGCTTGAATCCGGGAATCAAATAAGGTATTGGGAAGAAATGGAACGATTGTCGTAAACACGTTCTATGGTGTCTGCAAACATATCGGCAATGCTTAGTATTTTCACTTTGGTCGATACCCTGTTGTAGGGGATGCTGTCTGTAAATATCAATTCCTTAAGGTCTGAATTTTCGACCAGATCGGTGGCTTTGCCCGACATCACACAATGACTGGCAACGGCACGTACCGACAATGCCCCTTCGCCCAGCATCAGATTGGCAGCCTTGGTAAGAGTACCTGCTGTATCGACCATGTCGTCAACCAACAAGACATTTTTGCCCTCGACATCTCCCACAATGCGCATTTCGGCTACTTCGTTGGGTTTGTTGCGTGACTTATGGCATAAAACCATGGGAACTCCCAGGTATTTAGAATAAGAATTGGCTCTTTTGGAACCGCCGACGTCCGGGGTGGCAATAACCAGATTTTCCAGGTTCAGGGAGCGGATATAGGGCAGAAAAATAGTAGAGGCATACAAATGGTCTACAGGTACATCAAAGAAGCCCTGAATCTGATCGGCATGCAAGTCCATAGTGATCAGGCGGTCTATGCCGGCTACCGACAAAATATCTGCGATCAGTTTGGCGGCAATCGACACTCTGGGCTTGTCTTTGCGGTCTTGCCTGGCCCAGCCGAAATAGGGAACAACAGCAATAATTTTGCCGGCCGAAGCGCGTTTGGCTGCATCTATCATTAGCAGCAACTCCATCAGGTTATCCGAATTGGGAAAGGTAGACTGCACCAGAAAGACGTAATCTCCCCGTATGGATTCTTCGTAGGAAACAGAAAATTCCCCGTCTGCAAAATGCTGGATATTCATTCTTCCCAGTGGACATTCCAAGGCCGCACAAATTTTTTCGGCCAGATAATGTGATTTAGTTCCTGAAAAGATTTTGATAGGCCCCCGTAAATGCATAGAACTTTAGCTTGAGAAGTTGTGAGGTAGTAAATCGGGCACAAAGATAGGTATTTGCTTTCAAGAATTTAAGTAATCTATAAAAAAAATCTCCCCCGCTGTATTTAAGGTTTAATGCTGTACTTCCATATTCTTCCGTAATTGGCCGGTAACAGCATGGGTAAGGGATCCTTTGTGTTTAACTCCAGAGGCAATATTTCCCCACTTAGCAAATCCTTACCAAGCCATTCTTTTTGGAAATTAAGTTGGAAATATTCAAAAGCGTGTTCTGGTATCCGCAGCTGAATGTGCTTGCTTTCGTCACTGAAATTAACCACTATCAATAATACTTCCTTGTCGGCTTTGCGCATAAAGGCAAATTGCCTGGAAAAATCAAAATGGGGATTATCCATATTAACGTACATCAGGTCAAAAAACAAGCCCCGGTACAAGGCCGGTTCCTGCCGGCACAAGTTCAGAATCTTTAGGTATTCTTTTCTCAACACCTTTTGTTCTGAACTCAACAATGCACCATCAAAACGCCCCTGATTGTTCCAGTCCGCCAGGCTGTCTATGCACCAATAGTCAAAAATACTGCTGCGTCCATCCCGTCCGCTAAAACCTTCCTGATACATTCCTTTTTCGCCCAATTCCTGTCCGGAATAGAGCATAAAAGGATTATTGCGCATGCAGGCCGACACAATAAGGGCCGGCAAAGCTTTGCGGGGATCTTTGGCAAAGAAATCTGAGGCTATGCGCTGTTCGTCGTGATTTTCCAGAAAATTCAACATCGAATCCTGCAATAGGCCAAGTCGTTTCCAGCAATCCGAAATGGCGCTCGCGGGTGCATACTCGCAAATTACATTACGCAAAGTATCGTATAGTCCCACCTTGTCGTACAAATAATCAAAGCCGCCTCTTTGAATAAAAGATTCATACAGGCCCGGATTATACACTTCACCTATGAAAAGCACCTCTTTGATTTTTTTTATTTGAGGTATCACCCAGGCCCAGAACTCCAGTGGGACCATTTCGGCCATATCGCAACGGAACCCGTCAACACCCAGTTTAAGCCAGTATTCCAGTATCGCTTTCATTTTGTGCCAGGTGTCCGGAATCGGGTCAAAATAGCTAAGGCCTCCACCCTGGTAATCTTTGCCGTAATTCAGTTTTATGGTTTCGTACCAATCGTTGACCGCAGGCTGGGCTTTAAAACAATCGTTGCCTGTCGCCCTGGCGGGATTTTCGGTGTAGGCTGACTCTTTGCCGGAAATAAGGGCTTCGCGGGGCAGCTGAAAGCTTTGCCCGGGCAAATAATAAAAATTATTGGAAGGCGAAAAGGCTTTATCGGTCTGGTCTTTGGAACCGAAGTCTTGGACGCCACGGGGAGCTGCATCAGCATGATAAGTGCGTGCCAGGTGGTTGGGCACAAAATCGATGAGGGCTTTCAGGCCGGCCTTGTGAGTACGCCTCAGCAGGTTTTTAAACTCTGTCAGCCTTTCGGCAGGCGATTCCGCCAAATCGGGACATACATCGTAATAATCTTTTATGGCATAGGGTGAGCCGGCCCTGCCTTTGACCAATTCGGGAGGGTCGGGCTGTATGCCGTATGCTGAATAATCGCTTTGAGTGGCATGCTCCAAGACCCCTGTGTACCAAATGTGAGTCACTCCCAGTTCTTTGATTGAATTTAGAGCCTTAGAGCTAAAGTCTTTGAATTTTCCTGTACCGTTTCTCTTCAAATCGGCATTGGATTCAGAGTTTCTTTGGCTGTTGCCGAAATAGCGGGGAAAAACCTGATAAATAATTAGTTTCGCCATATTCTTGATTTGCCCTTATTTTTGATTTGCCCTTATTTTTGCAATCAAGCCTTGTAAAACGGCACCGGGGCCCAGTTCGATAAATTCCTCCGCTCCATCCTCAAGCATCGCCAAAACACTTTGTGTCCAACGTACCGGAGAGGTCAATTGCGCAATCAGGTTGGCTTGTATGCTTGCCGGATCTGAATGGGGTTTAGCATCTACGTTTTGATATACCGGACAACAAGGGCGACTGAACTTTGTTTGCCTGATGGCTGCCTGCAATTCCACACCGGCACTCTCCATCAGGGGGGAATGAAAGGCTCCACCTACTTTGAGAGGTAAAACGCGTTTTACAGCCGCCGCTTTGAGCTGCTCTGCTGCCTGCTCCACTCCTTTGAAACTTCCCGAAATTACAATTTGTCCGGGACAATTATAATTGGCCGGAACTACTATCTCTGAGTTTATGGAGCTGCAAATATTTTCGACTAATTCATCTGTAGCCCCCAATACGGCAGCCATGGTCGAAGGATTTAGCTCGCAGGCAGCCTGCATGGCCATGGCTCTTTTATACACCAGGCTGAGACCGTCTTCGAAAGCCAGGGCTCCGGCTGCCGTCAAGGCAGAAAACTCACCCAGGGAATGACCAGCCACCATATCCGGCTTGAAATCACTCAGACATTTGGCAGCTACTACCGAATGTAAAAAGATGGCAGGCTGGGTTACACGAGTCTGCTTCAAGTCTTCTTCGCTGCCTTCAAACATAATTTGTACCAGATCAAATCCAAGAATTTGCCTGGCCTGTTCAAAATACTTTTTTGCTTCATTGGAACTGTCGTACAGGTCTTTGCCCATACCTGTAAATTGGGCTCCCTGTCCGGGAAATACATATGCTTTCATACTTTTGTATTTATATTTCGGGGCAAAAATACATAATTTTAAAGGAATGCGGATTTTTTCGTATTTTTACTGCCCGATTGAATAAACGGATCACAGCTTGATTCCTTCAATTCCGTAAGAAGCTTAGTTTAAAAATAGTATACACCTTTAGAATAAACCATAGTATGAAGTATTTATTTCCTCTTTTCTTTTTTACCCTGATTGCCTGCTCCGGAAGTTCAGGCCAGCCCTATTCGCAGCAAATGGTTGAATCGCTCAGCCTGCGTACGTTTAACAACAACCGAAACGCCAGCTCCCTGTTGCAAGCCGACTTTAGCTATGTCCCCGGTCTGGTGGCAAAAAGTGTGTTGAAAACTTATGCGCTGTATCCGGACAAAAGACATTATTACGATGCCGTCAAAGCCTTTGCCGATAGACAACTGCAAGAGGACCCTTCCGCTCCCCTCAAAATTCGAGATAACGATATCGATGCCATCAACGCAGGCAAAATATTTTTCGACCTCTACAAACAGGCCATAAAAGACGGCGATACCCAAAGCGCCGAAAAATACAAAGCCGCCGCCACTTTTATGTACAATAAACTTAAAAACGAACATACCCGGATTCTGGCTCCCAAACCCGGAGCCGGAGGTTTTATTCACAAAGAACGTTATCCCGATCAGATGTGGCTGGACGGGTTGTATATGGGGGCAGCCTTTTATGCTGAATGGGAAGCCACTTTCGGCGGTACTGACAATGCTGATTCCTGGTCTGACATCGCTCACCAGTTCAAGACGATTCACCAGTATACCTGGGATAAGGAAAAACAACTCAATTATCATGCCTGGTCTGCTTCTCCCTCCGATCCCAATTCTTTCTGGGCCAATCAGCAGGAACCCTTCCCTGGAGCTTCCAAAGAATTCTGGGCCAGAGGTTGCGGATGGTATTTTGCCGCTCTGGTTGATGTGCTGGAGCTTATGCCCAAAGATCATCCCGATTACAATGCCTTACACGAAATTTTTACT
Source organism: Bacteroidales bacterium (assembly GCA_012511135.1). GTDB lineage: Bacteria > Bacteroidota > Bacteroidia > Bacteroidales > UBA1402 > UBA1402. Next base: position 10,573 of record JAAZGQ010000141.1, read on the forward strand.
CAAGTAGCCCTGGGCCTGCAACGTTGGCAGGACAAAGAATCCGGCTGTTGGTTCCAGCTGCTGCAATACGATGAGACGACCACTGCTGATGGCCAGGGAGATCTGGTAAACGGAAAATATTACAATATTGGCGACAAGCCCAATTACCTGGAATCATCAGCCTCAGGTATGTTTTGTTATGGCATGGCTAAGGGTGTACGTCTGGGCTTGCTGAAAAAAAGAAGCTTTATGCCCACGGTTGAAAAAGCTTATCAGGGCCTGATCGACCAATTTGTCACCAGCAATCCTGACCAAAGCATCAACATTATTCAGAGCTGTGCCTCAGCAGGACTCGGACCGGCCCGTAATCCTTCGCGTACAGGCACCATCAACTATTACCTTTGCGGAGGTGATGTTACTATTACCCAAAACGAAGGCAAAGCCATCGGTTCGTTCACTATGGCTTCCTGCGAATACGAGCGCCTGAAAAAATAACCAGGGCAATAACATTATCTTTATAAGCATGCAAGCTCTGGTTTTTGACATAAAACGTTTCGCTGTCCACGATGGACCGGGCATCAGAACAACTGTCTTTTTGAAAGGCTGCCCCCTTAATTGTGCCTGGTGCCACAATCCGGAGGGGATTAGCCCCAATGTTCAAACAGTTATCAAAACTATCCGCGTTGACGGAAAAGAGTTTAAAGAAGAGGAAATCATTGGAAACCGACTGAGTGTTGAACAAGTCCTGTCGGAAGTACTCAAAGAGAAGGTTTTTATGGACAGCTCAGAGGGAGGAGTTACCTTTTCGGGAGGCGAACCTCTGATGCAGCCTGCCTTTTTAAAAGCCTTGCTTGTCGCTTGCAAAAAAGAAGGCCTGCACACGGCGGTGGATACTTCCGGCTATGCAAAACTCTCTGTCGTTCAAGATATTGCTCCTTATACTGATCTTTTTCTGTATGATCTGAAACTGATGGACGACCAAGCCCATCAATTTTTCACTGCTGTTTCCAACAAGCTTATTCTCGACAATCTCATTTATTTGCTCGAGAACAGGCATCCTCTCAGAATCCGCATTCCCGTCATTCCCGAGGTAAATTTCAATCAGGAAAATACGACTGAATGCCTGCAATTTTTAGCGGCCCACCCCGGTAATATTCAGGGAGTGGACCTCTTACCCTATCACAACATGGCCAACCAAAAATACCTGCGATTCAAAAAAGAGAATTCGCTCAGTTCGCTGCAAAGTCTGCCCAACTCGAGTTTAACAAAGATAAGGGAGCAATTTGAGCGGGCCGGATTTGAAACAAAAATCGGTGGGTAACAATTATCCTATTAGTCTTATGATGACCGAACGTATTAAACAACTTCGCCGGGAAAGCCTGGAGGCTGTCAACAGTATCAATGCCGAAAGAGCTTTGCTGATTACTGAATTCTACAGCAAACACCTGGCTTTTGGAGACTCTGTGCCAGTTCAGCGTGCAAAGTCTTTGCAATATATTTTGAGAAACAAAAGCATCTGCATCAACGACAAGGAATTGATTGTAGGTGAAAGAGGACCAGCCCCCAAGGCAACTCCCACCTATCCCGAAATCAATGTGCACTCGCTGCAGGATCTTGATATTCTCGATACCAGAGAAAAAGTCTGGTTCAGTGTGGACAAAGAGACCCGAAAAGCTTATGAAGAACTCATCATCCCTTTTTGGAAAGGACGTTGCAACCGCGACCGGGTTATGGAGAGCATGAGTCCCGAATGGCTGAACGCCTATCAGGCGGGCATCTTTACGGAATTTATGGAACAACGGGCTCCCGGCCATACTGTGGCAGGCTATAAATTGTTTCAAAAAGGCATGCTGGACATCCTGCAGGACATAAAGCAAAGCCGGTCCAACATCGATCCTTTGAACGATCCGGCCGCCTACGACAAGCTGGAAGAACTCAAAGCCATGGAGATCGCTGCCCATGCTATCATGGATTACGCCGAACGCCATGCCCTGAAACTGGAAGAACTGGCAGCCCTCGAAAAGGACGATCAGCGTCGCCGTGAATTGCAGCAGATGGCAAAGATCTGCCGTCGCGTTCCGGCCCATGCGCCCTCCAATTTTCACGAAGTTCTGCAGCATTATTGGTTTATCCATCTCGGAGTCATTACCGAACTCAATCCCTGGGATTCCTTCAATCCCGGCAGGCTGGACCAGCATCTGTATCCGTTTTATCAGGCAGAAACCGCTGACGGGAGCCTGAACAAAGAACAAGCTGTTGAAATTCTGCAATCTTTCTGGATTAAATTCAACAATCACCCGGCTCCTCCCAAAGTGGGCATCACCGCTCAGGAAAGCAACACTTATACCGATTTTTCTCTGATCAATCACGGAGGCCTTACGCCCGACGGCAAAGACGCGGTGAACGAAATGACTTTCATCCTGCTGGACGTTATCGAAGAAATGAGGCTGCTGCAACCCAGCTCCATGGTGCAGCTGAGCGAAAAGAATCCCGACGCCTTTATTGAACGCGCTGTAAGAATCACCAAAACCGGTTTTGGACAACCTTCCATCTTTAACACCGATGCTATCATACAAGAGCTTTTAAATCAGGGAAAAAGCCTGGAAGACGCCCGCAACGGAGGCTGCAGCGGCTGCGTCGAAGTCGGGGCTTTTGGTACCGAAAGCTATATTCTGACAGGTTATTTCAACCTGCCCAAAATATTGGAAGTCACCTTACACGACGGTTTTGATCCACGCACAGGAAAACAAATCGGCTTGCACACCGGAAAAGCAGATTCCTTTAGTTCCTTTGACTCCTTCCTGGTAGCTTTCAAGGCCCAGGTGGAGCACTTTGTCCGCATCAAGCTGGCAGGCAGCAACCTGATCGAGAAGATTTTTATGAACCACGTGCCCACTCCATTTCTGTCGTTGTTCATTGACGATTGCGTAGCTAAAGGCATGGATTATGTAGGAGGAGGCACCCGCTACAACACCAATTACCTGCAGGGAGTGGGTTTAGGCACCATCACCGATTCACTGACCGCCATCAGCTTGCATATTTTCGAAAACAAAAGCATTAGTTTCAGCGAGTTTGTCAAAGCCCTGGAGAATAATTTCAGCGGAGCAGAAGATCTGAGGTACCGGCTTTTGTATAAAACACCCAAATACGGAAACGACGACGACCTGGCCGACGCTCACCTGGCCGAAGTCTTTGATATTTACTATCGCGCCGTCAACGGGCATGTCAGCCCCCGAGGTGCTCAATACCGAATCAATCTTTTGCCGACCACCTGTCACGTTTATTTTGGCAGTGTCATGCATGCCAGCCCGGACGGACGTAAATCGGGCCTGCCGGTTTCCGAAGGCATCTCGCCCGTGCAGGGAGCCGACAGGCAAGGTCCTACCTCCGTGCTGAAATCGGCAGCCAAAATTGATCATCTGCACACCGGTGGCACCCTGCTTAACCAAAAATTCAGCCCCGCTTTTTTTGAAAACGACGACGCCATTCGCAAACTGGGGCAATTGATCCGAGCCTATTTCAAGATGAACGGTCACCACATTCAATTCAATGTAGTGGATGCCGAAACACTGAGAGATGCACAAAAACATCCCGAACGCCATCAGGGACTGATAGTTCGGGTAGCCGGGTACAGCGATTATTTCAACGACCTGGGCACTGATCTTCAAAACGAGATCATCCTACGGACCGAACACGAATCAATATAAGCCGGGAATTTGTTTAAGCGCTAAGGCTGTTTTTCTACCCTGATTCTGGCGTCTACGGCAAAGATGCCTTTGTCTGTGGCTATCAGGGGGTTAATGTCCATTTCCTTGATTTCTTTGGCGAATCTCAAAAGCGTGGATAAACGGACAATGATGTCGGCATACTGTTGCTCGCCCAGGCCTTTTTGTCCCCTTACCCCTTTTATAATGGGGTAACTGCGAAGGGAACGTATCATGGAAAAGGTTTCCTCGTACGACAAGGGAGCCAGGCCATAGGAAACGTCTTTGAGTATTTCTACAAAAATGCCGCCCAGGCCGCAAAAAACCACATGCCCGAAACGATCCTCGTAATTGGCACCGATATAGAGCTCCTGGCCTTTTAACATAGGCTGAATCAGCAAGGCAGTTACTTCGGGGATATTCATCATGCGCTCGTATTCCACCTGCAGATGCTCATTGCTGCGCACGTTCAGGGCTACACCGCCAATGTCGGTTTTGTTTACCGGACCCACCACTTTCAAAACCACCGGATAACCCGCTTTTTGGGCAAAAGCCTTGAGGGCATCCACATCGTCCGTAACCAATTCATCAACCAGGGGAATTCTGGCCAGACTCAACAGGGAACGCACATCCTGTGGACTTAAAAAGCCACTGTAATCAAGATGATCTATCTTTTTACGTACTTCGGGCACATCCACTCCATAGAGCTGAATGTCGCGACTGGCAGGGGTCGGTGTATTGAGTACTCTCGAAAGTGCCGTTCCCAGGGTCACTTCGTCCGAAAAATTGACGTGTCCCTTCTTGACAAAACTTTTAACTTCGGGGCCGGCTGTTACAATCGAAGGTAAGACCGGAAAAATCGGTTTGGAACATTCTTCCATTTTTTTGTGCAAGACTTCGTAGGCATCGTAAACCTTGACCAAACCGGGGCTGCCAAAAATGACCATCATCAGGTTGATGTTGTCAAAATGTTTTTCACAATAGTCGATGGCCGTTGCCAGGTGCTCGGGAGTGCCTGTACCAACCAGATCAATGGGATTGCCTACAGCCGCTCCCGGTAGTAATTTGGTTTTTAATTCTTCGGCAAGTTTACCTTCAAGCAAAGGCACATTAATATGTCCCTTAGACAAGGCATCGGCCAACATCACCGCCGGGCCTCCGGCCTGGGTAATAATGGCGCAATTTTTCCCTTTGGCCTCCTTCAGAGTGAATATACTGGCGACTGTTGTCAATTCTTCGCGACTGTAACACCGCACAATGCCCGTTTTTCGGAACAAAGCCTCCACTGCCGAATCGCTGCTGGCAATGGCTGCGGTATGGGATGAGGCCGCTCTTTTACCGGAATCACTGCTGCCGGCTTTGATGGCAGCTATCTTACATCCTTTTTTTATCAGCGAAGAGGCATGATACAACATTTTATCAGGATTTTTGACCTGCTCCACGTAAAGCATTTTTATTTTTGAGTCACGCAAGGGGTCAAAATTGACATCCATGTATTCAAGCACATCCTCCACGCCGTTTTGCTTACTGTTTCCCACAGACCAGACCGAAGAAAAACGTAAGCCTTTCATCAAGGCTGATTCAATTATAAAAAGGGCTGTGCCGCCTGAACTGGATATAAAATCAACTCCCTCGTTGTGAAATTCCGGAACTGGTTGGGTAAACACCCCATGGTAATTCATATTCATTACCCCAATGCAATTAGGGCCAATCATGGCTGAGCCATATCCCTCCACAATTCTGAGCAGTTGCTCCTCCAGCAGAGCTCCTGCTTTGGTCTCTTCTCCAAAGCCGGCTGAAACCACAATAAAGGCTTTGACTTTTTTATCTTTTGCCAGTAGCTCAACCATAGCCGGGCAGGCTGCTGCCGGAATAGAAAGAATAGCCAGCTCCACTTCTGGAAGATCCTTCACATTTCTGAAGTTTTTGATTCCTTGAATATCGCCTTCTTCTTTGTGATTTACGGTATATAGTTCTCCCCGGAATTTGCCTTCGATAAGATTCCGTACAATGCGTCCACCGGGTTTGTGTACATTGTTTGAGCCTCCAACAACAACTATGCTTTGAGGATTGATGAGTTCTTTGTTGATCATAGATTTAAGGTTTTAAGCGCCTGCCTGACAAAGGACAAATATAATTTTTTTTAGCCGCATAAATTGCTGCTAAGGAATTTTTGTCGGATATTTATCCAAAAATATATGCCATGTTTTCTACTCAGACATACATTCAACGACGAAATACTCTTTGCAGTTTACTGGACGAAGGTCTGGTATTATTAATGGGCAACAACGAAAGTCCCATGAATTACGCCGACAACACCTATCCTTTTCGGCAGGACAGCAGCTTTCTGTATTACATCGGGCTGGATCTGCCGGGATTGATTGCCCTTGTTGATATTGATGAAGGGCAGACCATGCTTTTCGGTAAAGACGCTACCATTGATGATATTGTATGGATGGGGCCTCAAAGCAGTCTTGCAGGGAAGGCTCTTAAGTCCGGAATCACAAAAAGCCTTGATATCAGCAAGCTTTATGAGATTCTGAGCAAGGCTAAATCACAGGGCAGAACCATACATTTTCTTCCTCTATATCGGGCAGACAACAAAATTTGGCTCTCCCGGGCTCTGGGGATTCAGATTGAACAGCTTGCCGAGAGGGCTTCCCTGGGTTTGATCAAAGCCGTAGTTCAGCAAAGAGAAATTAAATCGGAAGAAGAAATTTCTGAAATCGAAAAAGCAGTCGATACCTCCATTGATATGCATGTTGCAGCAATTAAAACCGCCCGACCGGGAATGTGCGAAGCGGAAGTGGCGGCCGAAGTTCACCGTATTGCACTTGCTCAGGGCGGAAACATCTCTTTCCCTATAATAGCCACCATAAACGGCCAGACTTTACACAATCACTATCATGGCAACCTGCTTAAGGAAGGTGATTTGTTTTTGCTGGATGCAGGTGCTGAAACAGTCCGACATTATTCGGGAGATCTTTCGAGTACTTTTCCTGTAAGTAAAACCTTCAGCCCTATCCAAAAAATTGTCTACGAAGCCAGTTTGAAAGCTCATTACGCAGCAGTTAACAGCCTGGGCCCGGGCAAGTCCTACAGAGACGTTCACAGATCAGCCTGTCTGTCAATTATTGACAGTATGCAGGCTTTGGGTTTAATGAAAGGGGATGCGGCTGAAGCTTTTGATCAGGGAGCCCATGCGCTGTTTCTCCCCTGCGGTACCGGGCATCAGATGGGCCTGGATGTGCACGACATGGAAGATCTGGGTGAATTATGGGTGGGCTACGACGGAGAACCCAAAAGCACTCAGTTTGGTTTGAAATCACTGCGTTTTGCCAAAAAGCTGAAACCCGGTCACGTTTTCACCATAGAACCCGGGATTTATTTCATTCCCGAGCTTATAGATTTGTGGAAAGCAGAGAAAAAACACCCTGATGTTTTGTGCTGGAACGAAATTGAAAAATTCAGAAACTTCGGCGGTATACGTAACGAAGAAGATTATCTTATAACGGCAAACAGCTTTCGCCTGCTGGGAAACAAGAGAAAGCCCATGAGTATAACCGAAGTGGAGGCCTTGAGATAAAGCCCGCCACTTGGTACTCTTTAGTGACAACTGCCGCCGGGGTCTTAGAAATTATTAATGAATAAGTCCTGCTGTTTAGTTGTCTTTTGACTCGTCTTTATCCTGCTTATTTTTACGAGGGATGAAACTTAGCAACAAAGCACCAAAAACCATTCCCCAGAGCGTGCTCAGGTAGGGTGAAGACTTAATGGGACAGCTGCCGCTCTGGCAGCCTACGTAATACCAATACAAAAATCCGCCCAAAGCACCCAACACCGCTCCCAGTATAATCCATCTATTTTTTGAAAGAAATTTTTTCATATTTATTTTTTTTAAAACATAATGCTTTGTTTAAACATTTATTATTACTTTTCGGCTCGAAATATAAATTCCCCCCAAGGGGGGTGAGGCACATGCTGAACACACTCTACTTTTGAACAAAAATACAACTCTTTTAAAACTTTTATCTCATGAAAACACTTAATTTAAAATGGAACTTGATTGCCGTTATTCTAGCTGCACTCTTTTTATTTTCATCTGCCTGCGATCAGATACCCGAAATTGATCCTAATTTAATCGGTGCCGAAAACAGCCTAATCAACACACCGACCACCTGGGAAGCCAACTCCGTCAAGACCATTGACTGTGCTCTGATTATTAACTCCATCCTGACCATCGAAGAGGGCTCCACCATTAAATTCACCGAAAACGGCAGCCTTTTGATAGGCTCTTCTACCAATGCTGCGCTGGTAGCAGATGGCTCAGCCGAAAAACCCATTTTGTTTACAGGGGCTGCCAGTGATGACGAAGGCAGTTGGTATGGCATAAGTTTTGGGGCAAACAATTTATCCAATACTACCGTTCTTAAAAATTGCACCATCCAGGGAGCCGGCAAAAACAACCAGCCGGCTATTACCGTAGACAACACCACTATTTCCATGGATTCCTGCACTGTCAGGTATTGCATGGCTGAAGGTATAGATCTTAGAAACGGAGGTAGTTTTGGTAGTTTTGAACACAACCACCTGGCTTATTGCGGCAGTTACCTGCTGCAAGGAGAACCAAACAAAATGCTTGGGCTTAGCGACAACAACAGTTTTGTCGAGAACCTGGGTAAAAACCTGCTGATTAAATCAGGCGTTTTTTCCACTACAGGCAGCCTGACAAAACTCGACGTTCCTTACATTGTTGAGGGAATTCTGGACGTCCTGGGTGCAGAGCTGAGCGTTGAGCCCGGGGTAAGCTTACTATTCGAAAGCAATGGCGAACTTAAGGTTGGTGAAGGACAATATGCCGCATTAATTGCAGAAGGTACTGAACAGCAACCTATAGTCTTTAGTTCCTCTGCTCAAACTCCTCAGGCCGGCGATTGGCGGGGTATTGGATTTTATTCTTCAAATTCATCCAGTAAATCCATCATTAAACATGCCATAATAGAATACGCAGGAAATCCGGCCTATTACGATGGAGCAATTCAAAACCACAGCGGTTTTGCCATGGAAAACACCACTTTACGGCACAGCAATACGAGTGGTTTATTATGCTACGCGGATGGATATTTTACCTCTTTCCATAACAATACCATAAGCGATTGTGTAAAAGATCCGATTGTTATCTGGGCCGAAAATACACACAGTATTGGTTTTAATAATATCATCACTGCAGCTGCCGGTAAAGGAATATATGTTGATGGCTCTTATGTTACCAGAGATGTTCGTTGGATTAAGCAGAGTGTGCCCTATATTATTGGTGGCGGTATTACAGTAACTACAGAATCGGGCACAGCCAGACTGAGTATAGATCCCGGCACAAAGCTTGCTTTCCAAAGCGGTGTCAAGCTTTATGTGGGAGACAACGGGGTGCTGTCAGCTGTCGGTAAAGCCGATTCTATGATAGTATTCACCTCAAATGCTATTACACCATCGCCCGGTGACTGGGCCGGAATAGAATTTTTGGAAGGCACCCGGGGAGGAACCATCCTGGATTATTGCGTTGTTGAATACGCGGGGAATTACGATTTGTTCAACATTGGTATTTCAACATCCAATGTGGCTATATCTAATTCAATCATAAGGCATTCAAGTAAATATGGGATTTATATTTACTGGAGTGATCCTGCCCACAGTCCGATTATTCAAAACAACACCTACGAAGGCAACGAATTTAACGTTTACAGACAGGAATAAATATTCATCGGGGTTTTCTGAACCCATTGTAAATAAAAGGAAGTATTGCATTTTGCCAGTTAAGTATACAACTTGACTACAAATAAAGAATGAGGATGTCAAAAAAGAAAAAACATCCTCATTCTTATTATCTTTACCGCATGAACACTACGAATACTATTTGCCGTTTATACGAAATACAACACCCTATCATTCAAGGTGGTATGGCTTGGTGCAGCGGCTGGAGACTGGCCTCGGCGGTCAGTAACCTAGGAGGCCTGGGCCTGATCGGGGCAGGTTCTATGCACCCAGATACCCTGAGGGAACACATTCAGAAATGCCGGAACGCCACCGATCGCCCCTTTGGGGTAAATGTTCCGCTGATGTATCCACGGGTCGAAGAGATCATGCACATAATCAGGGATGAAAAAGTCCGTATTGTATTTACTTCTGCGGGTAATCCCAGGCTATGGACAGATTGGCTGCATCGGCACAATATACTGGTTACTCACGTGGTTTCCAGCTCCAGGTTCAGTGTTAAATGCCAGGAAGCCGGCGTAGATGCTGTAGTTGCCGAAGGTTTTGAAGCCGGCGGGCATAATGGCCGGGAAGAAACCAGTACTCTTTGTCTTATTCCACAAGTTCGGGAAGCCTGTTCCCTGCCACTGATTGCCGCAGGTGGCATCTCTTCCAAAAACAGCTACCATGCAGCTTTGGCTTTAGGTGCAGAGGGAGTGCAAATCGGAACCCGTTTTGCTTTGTGTAGGGAAAGTTCTGCTCATCCCGACTTTAAAACATATTGCCGGAGTTTACAGGAAGGCATGACCAAATTGATGCTGAAGAAAATTTCACCCACTCGTCTTGCTTTAAATGATTTTGCAACAAGACTGGCTCAGGCCGAAGATAATGGTGTCGGCATTGATGAACTCAGGGATTTGTTAGGCAAGGGAAGAGCCAAAAAAGGCATCTTCGAAGGAGATTTAAAGGAAGGTGCTCTGGAAATCGGCCAAAGCGCCGGCAGCATATCCAAAGAAGAATCTGTGCAGGACATTTTTGAAGATCTCCTGAGCGACAAGCCATAAGAAGCACAAAACTTAATAACTATAGCATAATAAGCCTTGCAAATTACTATGTTTTAGCTTACCTTTGCCGGCGCAAAAAGGGACCGGTAGCTCAGCTGGATAGAGCAACAGCCTTCTAAGCTGTAGGTCTTGGGTTCGAATCCCAACCGGTTCACTTTTTCTGCAACACAAAAAGCAAACTGCATTTACCATGATTTGACTGCTTGTAAGACTTGGTATCTATCTGCGAATTACCCCTTCACTTGTCTAATTACACCCTGTTCGTGTTTTTTCAATAGTTATAAAGCTGAATTTTTCCATTCAATTCATAAAGCTCAAACCGGTGTAATTGAACAAAAATCAAACTTTTAATCTAAAAAACACCAGAAATGCAGAAAAAAGAGGAAATAAATTGCATTTTTTGAAAATTATTAAATATTAGTCCTTATCTTGCGCCGTCAAAATTTTTAAATAATATGTACAACGGAAAAGTAAAATTTTTTAACGAGGCCAAGGGCTTCGGGTTTATCAAAGAAACGGAATCTTCAAAAGAATATTTCGTTCATGCCAATGGTCTTATTGACCGTATCAAGGAAAATGACGATGTCACCTTCGAACTTGAAGAAGGCAGAAAAGGATTAAATGCAGTAAATGTTAAATTGGTATAACATCTTAACATACAACATTTAGTACGATTGAAAAAGCTGTGTCTCTAAGAGAACACAGCTTTTTTTTTGCCCATAATTTATCAAAAAGGATAACCAATGGCCAGATGCAGGGCAAAATCGTTCCATTGATCAATATGCCTGATTCTCCAGCGTTCGTCAAGGCTGGGCTGGGCTGGATCAAAAACTTTCATTCCCGCATCTACGCGCACCAGAAAGAAATTAAAATCAAAACGTAAACCCAGACCCGCACTGCAGGCCAATTGTTTATAAAACTCATTGATTTGGAACTGGCCTCCCGGTTGATTATCGTAATTGCGCAATGTCCAGATATTACCAAGATCTACAAACAAACCGCCCTCGAGCACCCAAAAGAATTTACTGCGCAATTCCGCATTTACATCCAGCTTGAGGTCTCCTGACTGATTCATGAAATCGATAGTGCTGAGCATGCTTTTATAAGATCCCGGTCCCAGAGTTCTTACAGACCAGCCCCGAACAGAGTTGGCTCCTCCTGAAAAATAGCGCTTTTCAAAAGGCAAAATCTTAGAATTTCCATAAGGATACGCCACTCCCATACCCATGCGATAGGCAAAGCGATTGCGTTGATTCAGCACTATGCTTCTGGCGTATTCTACTTCGCCCTTGACATATTGAGAAAAAGGGATATTTCCTATAGTGTAGGCCTGATTTTCGTCTTTTTCTGCCCCAAGTAAGGAATAGGCCAGGCTCAACACATTACCCGCCGATTCGAAATTGGCACGTATAGTATAAAATGTCCTGTTGGACACTCCGAAAGGAACACTGGAATAAAGAATCCCATATTGGGTTCGTAAGATAAAGTGATCTTCGTAACTGTATTTTAAATATGAATTATCTGTCAGATAAGTTGCCTTAAAAGTAGAGTCCACTCTAGGCATGTATACATAAGCCAAATCCAGCAAATTGAAATTTTGACGCAAGCGCTGCTTTCTCCAGGTGTATTCTACAGCGCCGGAAGCCATGGTTCGTAAAAATTCCGGACGGGAAAGGTTAACATAACTGATTTTGAAGTTGGTATTGGCATCCACTCCTTTTTTGAATTCCCGGGACAAAAAAGGCACTTTAAAGTCAGGAAACTGCAGGCCGATTTCGCCGCCAAACTCGGCATAGTCATTCTGGAATGTACTTGACAAAGCCTCGTAGGCTCCTCGTAAACTGGTACTGAAGGTTTCTCCGCCTCTGAGCAAATTAAGGTGTGAATAGCTTAGTGTTCCCGCAACACCCAGATCGCCCGCTGTGTTGGTGCCCTCCACATCCATAGAAATAATATTGTTTTTCCCGGGAGTCAACACAAGATAACAATCCAGTTGCGCTTCATTTCCGGAGATTGAATCCTCTGCAACAACTTCTTCAAAACGAATATTGACATATTTCATGTTTTGCATGGAGTTGAATCGGGCATAGGTTCTGTTTATAGTCCTGGCATCATAAAAATCGCCTGGATTTATCATACAATTATCTACTAAAGCTTTGGGTTTAATAAAAGGCTTATCTCTATATATTATTGCATAATTGTCGTAGGGAATTGAGTCGTAATCCGATAGAGCCTCAAAAGGATTGGCGGGCCCTCTCAGGCCTACGGTTCGCAGGTAGGCAGAACTGGGCACATCCAGCATAAAATATACCTTACGTATACGAAATTGTTTATGCGGCCCATATTGTACACTTCCCTCATCGGAGCGATATTCAAAGGATTGGATTACAAGCTGCAAATCGACCAGATTTTGGTTGAGAGCACTATCAGCTTCAAAACTGAAATGATCTTTATTTACGGCATAATAGCCGTGGTTTCTTGCCCAGGAAACCAGCCGGGAACGCTCCTCGTTGAGCAGGTTGGTGTCGAACTTATCCCCTATTCTTACCGGAGAAGAAGACATGGCCTCGTAAATAAGAATATGAAAAGGATCCTGCGGATTAATTTCAGCAGTATAACTATTGATTCGGTAAGCCTGATTAGGACTGATGCTGTAAATTGTTTTTACTTTTCGTCCTTTGCTCTCAGCCCGGGTTTCTACTTCTGAGTCAAAATAACCTTTGCTGAACAGATAGCGCTCCATTGCCATGGCTGAGCGCTGTGTAAGCAAGTCTTCGTATACTACGGGGGCTTCCCCTATTTTTCTTAGGCTGCGATTGATCCACTTGCTGGTGTCCTGTCCGGAAATATTATAAAGTCCCAGATTTATTCTAAACAGCCCCCAGAAACGCGAATTAGGCTGCTGTCGTAAATAATTTTTCAACTCTTTTTTGGAAAGATCACCGTCTTTGAGTTCTATGCTTGTGCCGGTAAGCAATTGTTTGTCTTCCGGCACATATTTGAGCGTATTGCAGGAGACAAACAACAGGGAAATCAGCACATAAAACAGGCTTATTTTTCGCATTCCGGATTTTCTTATAGCGGCAAATGTACATCATTCCAAGCAATGTTTACAAATTCAAACTGATAAATTTCGACAGGCTGAATTTCTTTTGTAGTTTTGTTTTTCTAAAATTCATTTATGCTAAGCAAAGCCAAAATTAAGTGGATACATTCGCTGGATCTCAAAAAAAACCGCACTGAACTCCACTTATTTGTAGCAGAAGGCCATAAATTAGTGACTGACTTGTTGCCAATTATGCCCTGCCGATTTTTGACGGCTACTGCAGAATGGCTGCAAAATCATCCGAATATTCGTTCTGCAGAAATTGTGGAGGCATCCCTGCAGGAAATCACCAAAGCCAGCAATCAGCAGCATCCTCAGGAAGTACTGGCTATTTTTGAGATTCCGGACATAGCCCTGGATTTGAACAAAATAAAAAACGAGCTGTCTCTGGCCCTTGACAATATTCAGGATCCCGGTAATCTTGGCACCATCATTCGTACAGCTGACTGGTTTGGGATAAATACCCTGTTTTGTTCCATTGGATGTGTTGATGCCTTCAACCCTAAAACCGTGCAGGCCAGCATGGGTTCAATTGCCAGGGTTTCCGTTCATTATCTTAAACTTGAAGAATTTCTTCCTGCCTTGAGCATTCCTATATTCGGCACTTTTCTTGAGGGAAAGAATCTTAATGAGTTCAACAATCTGCCTGAGGCAGCCGTAATACTAATGGGAAACGAAGGCAATGGGATCTCGGAGAAACTTGAACAGATTGTCAATGAGAAGATATATATTCCGAAATACCCGGCCGGCAGCAAAAGAGCAGAATCGCTCAATGTTTCTATAGCCACGGCTATTGTCTGTGCTGCTTTCAGAAAATAAAATCACATTAATCCTCGCCTGTTATAAACTCTTTTTTTAAACCCTCTCTAAAAACAGCTTTGGTTCCCGGTAGTTCCGGCTGTTCATTTTTAATGATTGGTTTAAACTCTACAACAGTCCAATTACAGGTATCCTGAACAAGAGATTTTGGCCAAAACGAAGTTTCATATTTCTTAAAATCCATAAACGGCAATGTCTGCAGGCTGTCTGCCTTCAAAACCAGAGAGTCGGACTCTGCTCCAATAGCCAGAGATTCGGACTCTGATTCAATAGCCAGAGAA